>JBEQBT010000102.1:0-10891 GCA_041639705.1 Clostridiaceae bacterium
TGAATTGGAGGGATATTTATTTCCAGAAACATATTTTATACCTTATGAAGCAAGTGAATTGGACATAGCTAAAATAATGTATAACCAATTTGAAAAGGTATTCACAGATGAATATAGAGCACGTGCCAAGGAATTAAACCTTAGTATTGATAGGGTTATAACAATTGCATCCTTAATAGAAAAGGAAGCGGCTAATGATGAAGAAAGAAAAACCATATCAGGAGTTATATACAACCGAATAAAAAAAGGTATGCTGCTTCAGATAGATGCATCTGTTATATATGGAATTACAAAGGGAGAGAGAACCCTTGAAAAGATATATAATAAGGACCTTGCTGTGAAGTCTGCCTTTAATACCTATAGTTCAAAGGGTATTCCTGCTGGACCAATTGCAAGTCCTGGAAAACCATCAATTGAGGCAGCTCTTTATCCTGAGAAAAATGATTATTTATACTATGTTCTTGGAGAGAATGGTCATGTATTTTCTAAAACTTATGAAGAACATAAGAAAAACATAGAGAAGTATATGAAGTGATTTATAAAAACTCAACAATTATAGTTGGGTTTTTATTTTTTTGGACAAGTTTTTATCATACATATCTTTCTTTTGAATATATTTTCATAAGAAAGATAGAAACCAGTGTTAAAGATATTTAATATTGTGAGGTGAATTATGAAATGAAGCGGATGCTATCAGCAGCTATAATATTTTTTTCTATGATGGTGATGTTTACAGCTTGTGACATTACCAATTTAGTTGAACAGGGAAATCAAATAAATGAACAGACAAAAAATGGAAAAATTGAAGATAAAAATAACTCTGTATTTAAAAATGAAGATAAATTATTAGGAAAGGGAGCAAATGAAAGTATATTTAATAATTTAGTAAAAACTAACCCTGATATTCAGTATGAAATAGTAAATAAAGATGGCTACTATCTAATAGGGCCCCTATCGGGTCACCTGATAAATACAAACTGGGATTCATCAAATAGCTTTAATTTTAGAATTGATAATGGAATATCAACTATTATTTCTAATGGTAAAATCGATGAAAATGGAGTAAAGATAAATTCCCTGATTGAGGCTCCTTCAGGGGGAATTTATATAAATGAGTGGTTAAAGAATGAAAAAGGTTTGATATTTATAAGTTTAATGAATGAAAAAAACTTTTATTGGTATAGAAATAATGAATTGAAGGAATATGAAAATGTACAATATTACTTTATTTCACCACTCCAAAAATATATTGTTTTATTTTCTGGAGATTATAAGACAAAACCAGTTTTAATGGAGTTATCATCGGGTAAGGAGATTGAATTGCCTATAGAAATTGACCATGGGTGGCCTGTGTATACATTAGGAATATCTTTTAATGCTGATGAAAGCAAACTATTATATGAAGATTGGTCCAAAAAAGAATTATCCATATATGATATAAAGGGGCAAAAGGAGTTCCAGCAAATTAGCGACAAAGGATACAGTATTTATGAGGCAGCATTCTCACCAAATGGCAAAATGGTTGCATATTTAAAGCAGGATGATAGCCAGCCAATTATGTATATGAATGATGAAGCAAGAAGTTCACTGGGACATAAACTTGCGGTTTATGATTTGGATAAGAAAAAAATTATAAAAGAAATTAAAGGAGAACCATTTGTTTACTTAAGACCAATCTGGTCACTTAATAGTAAGTATCTTATAGTTAATATGGCTGAAATCTCCGTTGATAAGGAGGCAGGACAAAAACTATTAGGGAATCCATATTTATTGAATATTGATACTGGAAAGATTAAAAAATTAAGCAACAATGAAACAGTACTAAAATATGTAACTGCTTGGTCAGATGACAATAGAAAAGTAATAGCTAATTCTACTGATAAGGATGTAGCAGACATAATATCAGCAATTGATATTAATATTGGTGATGAATTTAATATTGATATTAGTAAATATTACATTTCCAGGTTAAAAAATTCAGGAACCAATTTATATGAAATAATAAGCATTGAAAACTCTAGATTAGATCAGTTTAGGGAAAAAAGAAATAAGACATTATCTACTGATGAAAATTATATTATTTTCTCTACAACTATTGATAATAAGGAGTATATAATTGTTGGTCCCAGACAAGCAGCAAGCAAGTAAAAGAGATAGACCACAAAAAAATTTTTCTTATAAAAATTGAGTTTTTCATTGTTATGAAAGTCTATATGTCATCCTGAGCGTAGGGTCGGATCTTAATAGGTACATTAAGGAAAGATCCTTCACTTCGTTCAGGATGACATGGGACTATAACAGGTTAGTGTTTCATATTAATGCAAAAATATATAAAATAATGCACTTATTAAACAAATGCTGAGCCTGTAAATGGTGGTACTACTGGCACGCTCGGTGGACCTATACCTGCTTCTCTTAATGATATTTCATTTTGAATAACATAGGTTAATATAATTGCACCAATTTGACTTATGGAAGCGCCTAGAAATTTTAATTGATTAAGTGGAGTAGTAACTCCAGGAGAAATTTGTTGTTCTTTTGACTCTAGAATTGTTGCATAAACAAAAAGAAAACCTGCAAACAACTTAATATATATAGCAAGTAGTATTAACTGATTATTTTTTGTTGCTACTACAATTGCCTGACCTAAAAGTATAATTTGATTAGCCAATGTTCCAAGCTGCACAGATTTTGCCGGCTGTGACGTAGATTGTGATACATCTGGCTGCATATAACCACCCCCCTACTATTATATTGTATTAAATAAGTTGCCAAATTGTGTATAACTATGCCGATGCTTAAGTGGAAATAACATAATAAATTGTAATAAAATGTGACAAATACACCAAATGAATCTATGTTATAATTATATTAAAATTGCTAGATTTGAATAGCATAAAGGGGTGTGGAAAATGAATAGACAGGAAATTTTAAATTTAAAGCCAGGGAAGGAATTAGATTTACTAGTAGAAAAGATGATTTTTAGGTTAAATATTGATGACACAAAGCAGACTAATAGAAGTTATTCAACAGATGCAAGTGAAATATGGACAATCCTTGATAGCATGGAAAAAAGAGAATTTATATATACCCTATCCAATACAGATAATAAACATACATGTGCTTTTGATAATTTAAATACCCATCGGAGATTTATTGTACATGAAAGTACACTAATTGAAGCAATCTGTAAAGCAGCTTTGCTTGCAGTGGAGGACTTTAACAAACAAGGTAATTAAAAATCTATAGTTTTCTAGGACATTTAGCCTTTGAATGTATTTGGCTGAATGTCCTTTCTAGGTAAATAATCTAAAAATCAGGAACAATAGATTCATATAGAGTTATAAATTCACAGTTATGGAATAACTATGAAATGTACCTATAAATCCATAAGAAACTGAAAAATAATTCAATTTACCTATTGACTTTAAAAAAAGAAGTTTGTATAATAAAAATAATGATAAGGAAAATAATTATCCGTAGATAATGACTATTTAAAATTGACACTTAGCTTGCAATATTTGCAAGCAATAATAAATATTTTTAGGAGGTTTTATTAATGAAAAAATTTGTTTGTTCAGTATGTGGATATGTACATGAAGGAGATTCAGCACCTGATAAATGCCCACAATGTGGTGCACCTGCTGAAAAGTTTAATGAAAAGAAAGAAGATATATTAGCTTGGGCTGATGAACATAAAATAGGAGTAGCAAAGGGATTAGACCAGGAAGTTGTTGAAGGTCTTAAGGCTAACTTTATGGGAGAATGTACTGAGGTAGGAATGTATTTAGCTATGAGCCGTCAAGCAGATAGAGAAGGATTCCCAGAGGTTGCAGAAGCTTATAAGAGAATAGCATTTGAAGAAGCAGAACATGCTTCAAAATTTGCGGAATTACTTGGAGATGTAGTTGCTCCAGATACAAAGAAAAATCTTCAAGTAAGAGTAGAAGCAGAACACGGTGCATGCCAAGGCAAAAAGGATCTTGCTACACTAGCTAAGAAATTAGGATACGATGCAGTTCATGATACAGTACATGAAATGTGCAAGGATGAAGCTAGACACGGTGCAGCATTTGCTGGACTTCTAAAAAGATATTTTGAATAGATAGAATATAAGAGCATTCACTAATGTGGATGCTTTTTTAATTTCTAGTGAAATATGGTTAGGTAGTAGTATAGTATTAATTCTAACCTTTATATGGTAAAATATAGGGAGAAGGAGGAGGGATAAAATGGGTAATATTAATGAAAACCTAGCAGATGTGAAATATAGAATGAAGGAAATGGAAAGACTTAATAGCTTAATTAAGGGCATTGAGTTTCAAAAGGGAGAGTTAGTCTACAAAAGAGATGAATTGTTTAGGAAGTTAAAAAAGGAAGAGGTGGACGTAGAAAAGCTTGAAGGGTTATCCTTTACAAACCTTTTTCATATGATAAAGGGGGATAAAAGTGATAAGCTTTATGAAGAGAGAAAGGAAGCCCTAGCCGCAAAACTGAAATACGACGAAGCTGTTCTAGAAATAAACAAGCTTAATGACGAAATTGCTTGTATTAGAGACAAGATAAGTGCCTTGGGAAATCTGGAGAAGGAATATGATGAAATCATCAAAGAAAAGGAAAGGATCATTAAATCAGGTGGCTTTAATGAGTTAAATGAGTTAAATAACCTTATAGAAAAACAAATAGATTTAAAAAATAGGGAGAAAGAAATAAATGAAGCCCTTTCCGCTGGACACATGGTTATTGATTCTTTAAAACAGGTTGAGAACAGCCTCCATTCTGCTAGTAATTGGGGAACTTATGATATGCTTGGAGGTGGGTTTATTGCTACAATGGCAAAGCACTCAAGGATTGACGAGGCTAAGGATGAAATAGACAGAACTCAATCCATGTTGAGAAAATTCCACAGAGAACTAAAGGATGTTGGTTCAACTGCAAATATTAATATTGAAATAGGGTCCTTTTTAACATTTGCTGATTACTTTTTTGATGGATTGTTTGCAGATTGGTCTGTACAGAATAGGATAAATGATGCAGAAGATAGAGTATATGAAACTCTAAGCAGGGTGAATGAATTGATAAATATGTTGGAGCGGGATATGAGGAATACTCAATCTGAATTTAAAAAACTTGATGAAGAAAAAGTTAGGATAATTGAAAATTCTTAATGAAACATATGAAAACAAAAAGGAAAGGTCTTAATGTATGGCTGATAAGCATGTAGTGAAAATATCTGTAAGAGAAATAATAGAGTTTGTTCTAAAATCCGGGGATTTATCTTCAGAATATATGGGGAGTAGTAAAGCAGTTGAAGGGACAAAAGCTCACAGAGAAATTCAGAGGAGTAGACCTGAGGAGTATGTTAGTGAAGTTCCTATAACCTATTCGATTGATACAAGTAATATTAACCTTGAGATTAGCGGCAGAGTAGATGGAATATATAAATATGAGGATAGGACAGTTATTGACGAAATAAAATCCACATCTCTATCCTTAGAATATATTGAAGAAGATTTTAACCTCCTTCATTGGGCACAAGCTAAGTGTTATGCATATATTTATGCTGAGCAGAATGGATTGGAAAATATAGAGGTGCAGCTAACATATGTAAACCGTGAAAATCAAGAAAATAAAAATTTCTGCAAAAAATTTACATCCATTGAATTAGAAGAATTTTTTTTAAACATAATAAATAAATATTTAGACTGGATAGGAAAAGTTTCAAATTGGGCTGATTTAAGAGATGCTTCAATTGAGAAATTGGAGTTTCCATTTTTGACCTATAGAAAGGGTCAAAGAGAGCTTGCTGTTGGAGTTTATAAAACAATTAAGACGAGTAGAAAGCTTTTCGTTCAGGCTCCTACAGGTATTGGGAAAACACTTGCCACAACCTTTCCTGGGCTAAAGTCCCTGGTTGAAGGACATGTATCAAAAATATTTTATTTAACTGCTAAAACTATCACAAGAACAGTTGTAGAGAACGCATTTGAGAATTTGAGAAATAAGGGCTTAAAGTTAAAGACACTAACCATAACTGCAAAAGAAAAAATATGTTTTAAAGAAGGTAAATGTAAACCAGAGGGATGCGAGTATGCTGCGGGGTATTTTGATAGGATAGATGATGCTGTAGCAGATATTTTCAAATTAGATAATTTTAATTTTGATAAAATTCAAGAATATGCAAGGAAACATAAGGTCTGCCCATTTGAGTATTCACTAGAAATATCCCTATGGGCTGATTGTATTATTTGTGATTATAACTATGCATTTGATCCAAGAGTTTACTTGAGAAGGTTCTTCTCGTCAGGAGGAGGGGAATTCCTATTTCTTGTTGATGAAGCCCATAACCTGGTGGATAGGGCAAGAGAGATGTTCTCTGCTGAATTGCTTAAGAAGGAATTCTTAAGCTTAAAAAGAAAAATTAAAAAAGAGCTACCTAAAATATATGAAATTGTAAATAAAATTAATTCCTATTTTATAGAGCTTAGAAAAAAGTGTGAGGATGTGGGTGAAAATTTTTTTGTTCAACAAGAATCATTAAAGGATTTAAATACTCTGATTAGAAGGTTCATTGATAGGTGTGATACATATTTTGAGAGTAGAAAAAAATATGATTTTCATGAAGAGCTCCTTGATTTGTACTTTAAAGGTGTAAGCTTTATCAAAATATCAGAGTTTTATGATGAAAGATATATTACATATGTTGAGAAGTACTCAAATGATATTAAAGTAAAGCTCTTTTGTATTGATCCATCCTATCTATTAGGGGAAGCAATGAAAAGGGGAAAATCATCAGTGCTATTTTCTGCAACCCTTACTCCACTAGATTACTTTTCCTATATATTAGGAGGAGATAGGGAGGATTATAAAATTAGAATACCCTCTCCATTTCCACAATGGAATTTGGGATTATTACTAGCTGACAATATTTCAACTAGATACAAGAATAGAGAATTATCATATTCAAAAGTTGCAGAGGCTATATATTCAGTAGCAAAACCTAAGAGGGGTAACTATATTGCTTATTTTCCATCCTATAAATATATGAATGATGTTCTTGAGAATTTTGTTAATCTTAACAGTGGATTTGATATTGTATTTCAGACTCCTAGTATGAGAGAGGAAGAAAAGGAAGCCTTCCTTGGGAGCTTTATATCTGACAGGGATAATACATTAGTTGGTTTTGCTGTAATGGGTGGTATGTTTGGTGAGGGAATCGACCTGGTTGGAGATAGATTATCCGGGGCCGTTATAGTTGGTGTTGGTCTTCCTCAGGTTTGTATTGAAAGGGATATTCTTCGTCAATATTTTCAGGATAAGAATAATATGGGATTTGAATATGCATATATTTATCCAGGAATGAATAAGGTTTTACAAGCAGCAGGAAGGGTTATTAGAACTGAAAATGATAGAGGCGTAGTTTTACTAATCGATGAAAGATTTTCTAACTATAATTATAAAGGACTTTTTCCTGATGAATGGAGTCATATAAAAAAGGTAAGGGATTCAAATTCTATTGTTAAGCTAGTAAATAATTTTTGGGATAATAAATAATAGTTCATATGGGCGTGATTTAAAAGTATGCTCTGTCATTGCTACAAAAGTCTAAATTGTTTTAGTCACATGTCATCCTGAACGTAGTGAAGGAACTTACTTTTGGAGTTGAATGAAAAATTCTTCACTACATTCAGAATGACAGGGTGCCTTTTTTACTTCAGGTGGGGTAGAGTCCCCACCTGAAGTCTCGATGTCCAGCTTTAGCTGGACGAGTTCACTATCCGCCTAATGTAACATCCTGCTTATCATACCAGTCCAGAGCATCATAAAAATGTTGAGGCTTGAAGTCAGGCCAGTAATCGTCAATTACATAAAAATCTGCATATATAGATTGAACAGGAAGAAAACCACTTAACCTTCGCCTTCCTCCCCAGCGTATTATTAAATCAACTCTGGATATATCACTAGAGTTTAAAAATGTAATCATATTATTTTTATTTGAGTTTTTACTTTCATGGAGTTTGTTTAAATCCCAATCCCAGCCATAATTAACAAGAAAATTAATTCTTATTCCTCCATTTCCAAAGGTCTTTCTTACAGTATAGGGAAGGAGAGACCTAGGAAACATAGGAGAATCGGTATTTCCTATTACTAAAAGCTCACCATCCTCCCTTGCAAACATTTCAACTGCCCTTGTACATGCCATTGTAAATGCTGCAGTCTGCAGAGGTGGTCTTTTTGTGTTATCCACTGTGAAACCATAATAGGTAAGTTCTTTTATTCCAATATCCCTAGAAAGTTTAAGAAGCTCCATTCCAGGTCCAAGACCTACATCATAGCCCTTTTCCTTGGAAAGATTATTATTAACTGCCCACCTTCTATTCCCATCAGGAATTATACCAACATGACTGGGTATCCTCATAACGCTTCCTCCTACAATTGGTTTGATAATATTATCTCCAAAGATGCTATATTTAATCAAATTATTGTTAATCAGATAATGTTTACTTTTAAAATCAATATATTATAATTATATATATTCACAATGACTTAATTTTCTGGAGGGTACTATGGATTATGAATCAAAAAATAATGATTTAATAGAACTATTGTTAGTTTCTACAAGTGAGAAGCTGAATGAAATAATTGAAGAAATTCATCCCCAGGACATTCTAGATGCAATAAGAGAATTTGAAGGAGATAAAAAACTACTTTTGAACAAATTGCATGAGGATGTAGTAGCAAATATAATTGATCAGGCAGACGACGAAGAAAAATATGAGCTATTAGAATTGTTCCCTGAAGCTTCTCAAAAGCTTATTTTAAATGAAATGTCATCTGATGAGTTGGTAGATCTTCTTGAAACAGTGACTCCAGACAGAGCAAACAATTTACTTGAAAAGCTCCATAAGGATGATATTGAGGAGGTTAAAGGACTTTTAAATTATGAATCAGACACAGCAGGTGGAATAATGGCAACGGAGTTTCTTGCAGTTAAGGAAAGTATGACTGTAGGTGAGACACTAAAATATCTGCAAATAGAATCACCTGATACTGAAACAGCTTATTATCTCTTCGTATTGGATGAAGAAGAGCACCTAAAGGGAGTGGTATCACTTCGGGATATTGTTATTTCTGAATTTACCACAAATATACTGGATATAATGCATGAAAAAGTAATAAGCATACCTGTAAATATGGACCAGGAGGAAGTAGGTCATATATTTGAAAAGTATGGGTTTTTAATAATGCCTGTAGTGGATGATATGGATAAAATGCTTGGTATAATTACAGTTGATGATATTATGGAAATTTTAAGAGATGAAAATACTGAGGATATTTACCGTCTTGCAGGAGTTCAGGAGGGAGAAAGAGTAGAAGGTAGTATAGGTGGATCAGTTGAAAGAAGATTACCCTGGCTTTATATAAACCTAATAACTGCAATAGCTGCATCCTTTACAGTAAGCATGTTTGAAGGCACTATTCAACGTGTTGTTACTTTAGCGACCTTTATGCCAATAGTTGCAGGAATGGGAGGGAATACAGGTACCCAAACCCTAACCATTATTGTTAGATCAATAGCTTTAGGAGAATTAACATTTGAAAATGCAAAGAAGGTATTATTAAAGGAAATAGTTGCGGGTATAATTATGGGGCTTTCAGTAGGAATAGTTGTTGGAATAATAGGTTCTATATGGGTTGGAAAGCCGGTATTTGGGATGATAATAGGTCTTGCTATGCTTTTAAATATGGCTGCAGCAACACTTGCAGGATTTCTGGTTCCCATAACATTAAAGAAGCTAAAAATAGACCCTGCCTTAGCTTCTGCTGTATTTGTTACTACAGTTACAGATGTATTAGGATTTTTCTTCTTCTTAGGTCTTGCAACAGTTTTCTTAAAATACATTGTATAGATATAGTAACAAATTGAAACCATAAAAATTTTTTAACGTCCATCTGGCAATAGACCGATATTTAATATATAATATTTATTATGTTCAATTTACTGCTAGGGGGTCATAATGTGAATGGGGAAGTTGCTTTCAAAGAAAAGTTAGTTAAGCATAATATGAAAATAAATGTAATAAATGGTGTTTTTGCAGTAATTGCAGCAAATCTAGTTACTCCATATTTTGCAAAATTTGCAGAGAGGCTAGGTGCTGGTGATTATGAGATTGGAATGCTTTCATCTCTTCCAGCAGCAATAAGTATTTTTACACTTATTCCCGGTGCAATATTGATTGAGAGCTTTAAGAACAAAAAAAAAATAACAGGTGCAATGCTATTTACTCATAAGCTGTTCTATTTATTGCTAGCTGCTGTTCCATTTGTAACAAAGAGCTATCAAGCATGGCTATTCGTTTTTCTTGTTGGTTTAATGAATCTGCCAGGTTCAATTGGTGCAATGGGTTATCAGTCCAGCATTGGGGATATTTTTGATTCTAAAAACCTTGGTAAGGCAATGTCAAGTAGAAACATATATTCTACAGCAGTGGGGATATTCATTACCTTACTATCTGCTCAGCTAATAACAAAAATTCCTAATACGAATAAGCAGACAATAATTTTGTATCAGGTTTTGTTTATATTGACCTTCATATTATCCCAAGGAGAGGTAATTTCATTTTTCAAATTCAGAGGAATTAAAACAGTAAAAAAAGAAAAGGAGACAAGATACATAAATTCTTTAAAGGAAACAATAAGGAACATTCCAAGGGAGAAAAACTATAATATTTTTATGATAAGTTCACTTGTGTTTTATTTTGGTTGGCAAATGGGATGGCCTCTTTTTAATATTTATACAATAAGCAATTTAAAGGCAGATGAGTTTTGGCTTAGTATTATAGCAGTTTCAAGCAGTATAGCCTCCATAGCTGCATATAAACCTTGGGCT
>JBEQBT010000103.1:0-10885 GCA_041639705.1 Clostridiaceae bacterium
GAAGATGAGTCAATGGTATTTTATCTTTAATATCTCTTGTTACAAACGGATGCTTCAATGATTCAAAAGTTGTATATCTCGATATTGGATTTATTTGACATAAATTCATAAATAAATTTTTTCCTAAACTAAAAGAAAATTATTTCTTACTCTGTAAAATTTTTATTGAATTATATATAGGTTTTTGTAAGGTATAGAACATGGGAAATTAAGCAACCTATTAAAAGAATATATTTTAATGGGGAGGGAATAAAATGTTAGGTATACCTAATTACGGTCCTGCATTGTTAAAGCACAATGAACTTATTATTGAAGCAAATTCATATTGCTATTTTAAAAATAAAGACACAGATGAACTCAATGTGGCAGATACAGCAACTGGTCCATATATTATTGCATACACAGATCAGAAACTTGGAGAAAAGGTATATAACAAGATATTTATTAATGAATATGATATTCAACATGTTGATAATGTTGATATGCTAGGTTTCTATAACAGTGTAAAGGAAAAGGGTAATGGATGGGAGGAAGTATCTGGAATCGTTTTGAATCTCCCAATTGATTTTATAACTGGAGAGGATAATTTGATTTTTGAAGGAGAGCTGCCACTTCATTTGTTTGCAGGTGAGGAACTAACAGGTAACAGTCTTTTGAACTAATAAGCTATACTTGCTTTGCAGATAAACTTATAGCTTCTATAGAACATAACAAATCAAGATTCAACTTTTTTGGTTGAATCTTGATTTGTCCTTAATATGTAAAAGTATAGTATAATAGATTATAAAGTAAATGTGATTGCTATGCTCTCTAAAGCTTATGGACGAAGAGGACAAGTTTAAAAGGTACTAGGAAGGGTAAGGCGGCTGTCACCATTGGGATAAAAATATTGACAATAACTGATAAAGTAATATAATTTTTTATTAGATACCTATAAGAAATGGGGAATTAAATTGGATAAAATAATCGATAATAAATTAAAATTATACGGTTTCAATAACTTAACAAAATCATTGAGTTTCAACATTTATGATATATGTTATACAAATTCTGAGGAGGATAGAAAAAAATATATTGAGTACATTGATGAACAATATAATTCAGAGAGATTAACTAATATTTTATCCAATGTTACAGAAATGATTGGCGCTAATGTTTTAAATATAGCAAAGCAGGACTATGATCCAATGGGAGCTAGTGTAACGCTTCTGATTTCTGAGGAAGAAGTACCATTATACGTACTTGATCCATCCTGTAACAGAGGAATTTTAACTCCAATTCGTGAAAATATAGTTGGCCATCTTGATAAAAGCCATGTTACAGTGCATACCTATCCTGAAAGTCATCCTCAAAATGCTATAAGTACATTTAGGGTAGATATTGATGTTTCCACCTGCGGGACAGTTTCTCCTCTAAAAGCATTGAATTATTTAATTGACAGCTTTGATTCGGATATAATTACTATTGACTACAGAGTTAGAGGCTTTACAAGGGATATGGATGGACAAAAGCATTTTATGGATCATGATATAAATTCTATACAAAACTTCATTGCAGAGAGTACACTTGCAAGATATAACCTTATTGATATGAATATTTATCAATCAAATATTTTCCATACAAAAATGAAAATAAATGATTTGATACTTAATAATTATCTTTTTGAAATTCAAGAAGAAGATTTAAATAAGAATGAAAAAGCAGAAATAATCAAAAAGCTTAATGAAGAAATGACAGAAATATTTTATGGAATAAATGTACCAAATGTATAAATTTTTTAGGCTAACTGATGCTGAAATAGTTTATATAAATGAGGTAAATATATGGATAATGAGAAATTATCAAATATGGAACCACATATTTTGTTAAGTTGGATTAATACTAAGCTTAGAGATGAATTTGAAAGTCTTGAGAAACTATGTGAGGATTATAGATTAAAGTGTGAAGCTGTTGAAGATAGTCTAAAAACAATTGGATACTGCTATAATAAAGAAATAAATCAGTTTAAGATGCTTTGCAATTAGTGAGTTAAAAGGAAGAGTCTGTGAAAAAGGCTCTTTTTCTATTTTTTATTTTTTTGGCAATCTAAGCTGTAAAAAAATTTTAGAAGTGTTATAATCAATTAATATATTAACATAATTAATGATTAATGCAGAGAGGTAATGATGAAAATTAATGGTTTAAAGATTAAATTAAATATTTTATACTTTATAGTGTTTGGTGCACTTGCAAGCTTTTCTTCTTTTATGACTCCATATTTTCTTGATAGAGGTCTTTCCTTTTCACAAATTGGTATTTTGTTTGCAATATATTCACTTGTAGGAGTCTTAGCACAACCTTTTTGGGGGTTTATTACGGATAAATATGCAAGTAAAAAGGCAATATTGATTATAACAATGACTATAAGCGGAATACTTTCATTTGGATTTATTATTTCAAAGGACTTTTATTCGATTTTAATAGCTATAATTGCGTTTATGTTCTTTACAAGCTCTATAATTTCCATAATTGATGCTAATACTTATGATTTAATAGATGTTCATAAGGATATAAAGTATGGAAGAATCAGACTTATGGGTTCAATAGGATATGCTTTAATTTCATTAGTATTAGGTGTTATAATCAGATTAACAAGTATTAATGTTCCATTCTTGGCTTATTTTATTTTTACAGTAGTTGGTTTAATTTTACTTAATACTATTAATGAAAAGAGTAGAAGAACAGGAAGCTCTATTAATATAAGTGATATAGTAAGGATTATTAAAAATAAACGTTTTATTCTTATTAGTGTTTCTGCATTAATAGCCAGTGCAGCATATAATTCAAATGGAAACTATATAGCAGTGCTGATTGAAAAAACAGGTGGAGATGTTGCAAACCTTGGAATGCTATGGTTTATTGTAGCAATGAGTGAATTACCGTTTTTCTTCTTTGAAAGCAAGGTAGTAAAAAAATATGGAATTTTAAATATTTATATTATAGGAATGATATTTTATATCATAAGATTTTATATAGACTCCTTGTCCACAAGCTATCAGGCAGTTTTAGCAATTCAGCTGCTCCAGGGAATAAGCTTTCCCCTATACCTGACAGCCACATTACAGTATGTAATCAAAATAGTACCACCTGAGACTCGAACCACGGCTCTGACTACATTTGCAGCAATAACTGGTGGAATTGGTGGCTTTATTGGAAACATTGGGGGAGGGTTTCTTCTACAAATAATAAGTGTATTTCAACTTTACAAAATCTTTGCTGCCCTATGTTTCATAGCATTATTAATTGGATTAATATTAAAAAAAGTAGATAGAAAAGGCTCCTTAGCATAGTCTAGGGAGCTTTTCTATCTACAAGCTATAATAGGTTTCTTTCAATAAAAGTGCATCTCTCTCTAGTATTGGACTTTCACAAACTATACAGCCCTTTGCACCAAAATCCTTCAGCGCTTGAAGACATGCTTCATAATTAAAATCACTTTCCTCAAATGGAAGGTGATTTTTTTCACCCTTTAACCCATAGTTGATTCCTGAAAGGTGAATATGAATATCCTCAATACCTTCTCTTCCAAGACCATCCTCAACTATTTTTAATAGCTTGGCAAAGTCATCATAATTTTTTAGAATTCCATTACCCCTTGCATGTATGTGTGAAAAATCTATACATACATTGCAGGTAGGTATTTCCTTTGAAAGTGACACAAGCTCCTCAAGAGTTCCGAATTGAGTTGCTTTCCCAGTGGTTTCAAGCCTGTATTGAACGCCTATGTCAGGAAGCTTCATTAGATTTTCTTTGATTGTGTCATATGTCTCTTCAGGAGAATCATCCAGGTAGTAACCAGCATGGAAAACAAGGCTTCTTCCCCCAACCATTTTTAGAGCATTTGCACCTTTTAATATTCTTTCCATTGATTGATCCTGTTTTTCATAATCATCTGCATTAAGATTTATAAAATATGAGCCATGGGCTGATAGATAAAGATTGGTTGCATCCTTTTCTCTAAGTATTTCACCTTTATTTCTATCTGTAACATTAACTGACCTAACAAATGGAAGCTCCATAGAATCAAGTCCTATGGATTTTAAGTATGTTATTCCTGATTTATAAGTGAATTTCTGTTTTTCATCTCCAATCGGAAGACCAGATATTCCAAATAATAATTTGTCCATAAAAGTATAGCTCCTTTGCTGAAATAAAATGTATATAGGTATTATAACATAATGCTTTAAATGAAGTTTACATATTATTATTTTTCTTGAACTTTTTATAAAGAAAATATGAATAGGTTATCAATATTATAGTGCTTAATATTAAAGGAACAATTAAAAGAAAGTAAAAGTATTCAGGAAGCTTGAAGCCTAACATCATGAAAACTCCACATCCATAAAGTAAATTTGATGCTGGCATATTTAACTTGCTCCTGATTTCATCATTGGACAGGATCCATTTTAGTTTTTCATTTGATAACTTGCTCAATTCTATATATCTGATTGCATAACCGGCATAAAAATATGCAATAGAAGTTGGAAGGGATAAAATAGAATAAATGCTTATAGAAAAGTTGAGTACATTTAAAATATTGTATATATGAATAGAACCCAATATTAATATTAAATAAATTTGCATAAATTCAATAAAGTTCCTGTACCTTTGAGATTTTTTTACTAAGGTTTTTTCAAAGGGGATGCTCATGCTGTACAGCATAGCTGCAATTAGGGGCATTAAAAACAATAATTCATACTTTGAGCCATATCTATCTGCAACTCCATCAAAACCCCAACCCATTGGGGGCTTTGATTGTATAAATGGAGAAATAAATAAGGACGTTATAAACAACAATGCTAAAAGACTTAGCTGAAATTTCCTTTTTTTCATATTACTTCACCCCCTATAAAATAAATTTTACTATATACTTGGGATTTATCAACTATAATATGTGTATGTTAGGCTATGTTTTAAGGAAATACTATAAATTGATACCTTCCAATACAAAACTATTCAAAAATAAATTAAAAGAGTCTGGGATTTGGTAATCCCAGACTCCTTAGGTGAGAAAAATTATTCAACTTTTACATTTTCTTCTGCTTTTTCATAGGAATTAATATACATATCTTTAATTTCACTTATCAAAGGATACCTAGGATTCGCGCCGGTACATTGATCATCAAATGCCAGTTCTGACATTTCATCAAGGCTTCCATAGAAATTTTGCTCTTTAACTCCAGCATCTTTTATGGTCATTGGAATATTTATTTTTTTCTTTAATTCATCAATAGCATTTATTAGCAAATCAACCTTTTGATCATCTGTATTTCCCCCAAGGTTTAGATAATCAGCAATTCTTGCATATCTAAATTTAGCATTTGGGTATTTGTATTGGGGGAATGCGGCCTGTTTTCTGGGTGCATCAGAGGAATTAAATCTGATGGTTTCGTTTATTAAAATTGCATTTGCTACACCATGGGGCAAATGATGCATAGCTCCCAGCTTATGTGCCATTGAGTGACATACACCCAGGAATGCATTTGCAAATGCCATACCTGCCATTGTGGACGCATGTGCCATTTTTTCCCTTGCCTTAACATTGGTTGTACCATCTGTATAAGCTATTGGCAAGTATTTAAATATTAATCTTATTGATTCAAGTGCAAGTCCATTTGTATATTCAGAGGCAAGTACAGATGCATATGCTTCAATAGAATGGGTAAGTGCATCTATTCCAGAGGCAGCTGTCAGTCCCCTTGGCATGTTCATCATTAGCTCTGCATCAACTATTGCCATATCAGGAGTCAGTTCATAATCTGCAAGTGGGTATTTAATGCCAGTGACCTCGTCAGTTATTACTGCAAATGGAGTAACCTCAGATCCAGTACCTGCTGATGTTGAAACGGCTATCATCATTGCCTTTTCCCCTAGCTTTGGAAATTTATATACCCTTTTTCTAATATCCATAAACCTCATTGCAAGATCATCAAATCTAACCTCAGGGTGTTCATATAAAAGCCACATTATTTTTGCAGCATCCATTGCAGAACCGCCACCGATTGCTATAATTGTATCAGGGTTAAAGGACTGCATCTCTGCGGCACCCTTCCTTGCAGTAGAGAGGGTAGGATCTGGCTCAACATCATAGAACACCTTAGAAGTTATTCCAATTTCCTCAAGTATCTGAATAACCTTATCAGCAAATCCAAGCTCGAATAAAACCTTGTCAGTTACAATAAATGCCTTCTTTTTATCCATGTCTTTTAATTCCTTAAGTGCAACCTCAAGGGAACCATACTTGAAGTAGATTTTTTCAGGAACTCTAAACCACAGCATATTTTCTCTCCTCTCAGCTACAGTTTTTATATTTAGCAAATGCCTTGGGCCAACGTTTTCTGATACAGAGTTTCCACCCCATGAACCACAGCCAAGTGTTAGAGAAGGATCCAATTTAAAATTGTATAAATCACCAATAGCTCCCTGGGAGGAGGGCATATTGATTATTGTTCGTCCAGTTTTCATTGCAGCACTGAATTTTGCTACCTTATCCTTTGCAGTTAATGTGTCTGCATAGAGTACGGAGGTATGACCAAATCCTCCAAGTTCTACAAGCCTTTCTGCCATTTGGATTGCTTCATCAAATGTTTTCACCCTGTACATTGCAAGCACTGGTGACAGCTTTTCATGGGAAAAGGGCTCATCCCATTCTACTGATTCAACCTCTCCAATTAGTACCTTTACCATTTCAGGAACGCTTACACCTGCCATCTGTGCAATTTTATATGCAGACTGACCAACAATTTTGGAATTTAAACGGCCATCAACTAATAGTATTTTCCGTACATTATCTATCTCATCCTTGTCAAGTATATGACATCCTCTTTCTATAAATTCCTTCTTAACCTCATCATATATTGAATCAAGTACTAACACGGATTGCTCTGAAGCACATATTACACCATTGTCCATGGTTTTTGATAAAATTATTGAGTTTACAGCCATTTTTATATGTGCCGTATCATCAATAATTGCAGGTGTATTACCAGCACCAACACCTATTGCTGGCCTTCCAGAGGAGTAGGCGGCCTTAACCATTCCAGGTCCTCCTGTGGCAAGTGTTAGATTAACTTCGCTCATTACCAGCTGTGAAAGCTCAATGGAGGGTTCATCTATCCATGCAATTATTCCCTCTGGGGCACCAGCCTTAACTGCGGCATCTAAAACTACCTTTGCAGCGGCAATAGTTGATTTTTTAGCCCTTGGGTGGGGTGAAAAAATTATTCCGTTCCTGGTTTTTAGAGCAATTAGGGATTTGAATATGGTTGTGGCAGTTGGATTAGTTGTTGGAACAATTCCTGCAATTATTCCTATGGGTTCTGCAACCTTTATAATTCCGAAGGATGTATCCTTTTCTATGATTCCACAGGTTCTTTCATCCTTATATTTATTGTAAATATATTCTGATGCAAAATGGTTTTTTATAACCTTATCCTCAACTATTCCCATTCCTGTTTCCTCAAAGGCCATTTTTGCAAGAGTAATTCTATTGTTATTTGCAGCCATAGCTGCCTGTCTGAAAATTTCGTCAACCTGTTCCTGGGTATAGGTTGAAAACTTACTTTGTGCAGCCTTAAGCTCATCAAGTCTCCTCATCAATTCTTCCTTGTTTGTAACCTTCATTTTAGTAACTCCCTTCAAATTATATTCTGTAATTAGTATTATATTTAGCAAAGTAGACTATTCTATATATTGAAATTTTGATAATTTCTATTCAAATACAACTCCTCTGTTTAATAACTTTCAATGAATCAGTTTACTTTTTTACAATATAAATTTTTAAGAATATTTTCATAAAAAAAGCCTTGAATGTTGTCCTTATTAACAGAGTTAATAGCACCATCATCTATTTTTACACATACAGCATGGGTGCAGTTACCAAAACAGAAGGAAGCCTTTATAATTACCTCGTTTTCAAGATTATGTTCATGTATAAGCCTCTGAAACTCATTTACAATATCGTAGGAAGACTTTAAATGGCAGCTGCTTCCTATACAAACAGTTATTGTGGTCATCAAATCACTCCTTAAAAAATCTTTTTTGGTTTCCCAAAATTAAATATAACATATTGTTAAAAATTTATCAAATGTTTTTTACTTTTTTTTATGGGTTGTTGAAAATGCAATAAAATGTTATAAAAACGAAATGATGTAGTAATGCATCTCAAGGTGGGTAGTACATAATCTGGTAATTGTAATGGCCGATGCCCAAATCGGCTTGGTGCATTTACGGTACATGTGATTTTACAATTGATGAAGGTATCTCATGCGCTATCAATACCATGTCGATGTTGTAATCATTTACCACGCATCTTTTCTAAAATATAAATCATACGAACACGAGCAAAACTAAAAAATATACAATAATAGAGGAACAAATAAACATACAGGTTACAATTCCTATATTAGGAGTACAAACCATATTGACAAAAATATAACGATAATTTACTATTGAGTTATAGAAAATGAAACATTAAATAGAGAATATTACCCACTGTTAATTAATGCGTATGCAGTCAATAATTATATGCAATGGAGGTAAAATTTTATGGATATTATACAATTTAAAGAGGTAAATTGTAAAAATTGTTATAAATGTATAAGAAGCTGTCCTGTTAAAGCCATTTCCTTTAAGGATGATCATGCTCAAATCATTAAAGAGGAATGCATTCTTTGTGGAAAATGTCTTCATGTATGTCCCCAGAATGCAAAAAGTGTAATGAGTGAGGTCGATAGGGTTAAGGGGTTTATAAATAAAAAGAAAAGTGTTTATGCAAGTGTAGCACCATCCTTTGCTCCATTGTTTAATATAAGTGATGTGAAGCAAATTAGTTATATTTTTAAAAAGCTTGGATTTTCATACATGGAAGAGACTGCAGTTGGAGCAGCAGCCTTAACTCCTGAATATGAAAGGCTTCTAAAAGAAAACAATATGAGAAATATTATCACAACTGCTTGTCCAACTATAGTAAACTTGATTGAAAAGCATTTTCCTGAATTAATAGGGCAGCTGGCACCATTGGTGTCCCCTATGATTGCACATGGAAGGTTGTTAAAGAAAATGTACGGTAATGACATAAAGGTTGTATTTGTTGGGCCATGCTTATCAAAGAAGGAAGAGGGTATGGATATAAAGTATGAGGAAGTAATAAATGGGGTGATAACCTTTGAGGATTTGGAAAAATGGATCAATGATGAGAATATATCTATCGATAATATTGATGATATCGATGGAAATGATGAATTTCACATTTTAAATACCCGGTTTTACCCATCTCCTGGAGGACTTGTTAAATCACTGGATTTAACAAAGGAGTATAATTATAAATTTGCTAAATTTGATGGTATAGACAGATGTGTTGAAATATTGAAACAGATTAAGAATGGAGATGTAAATAATTATTTTATTGAAATGAATAGCTGTTCTGGAGCATGTCTTAATGGAGTTTGCATGAATTCTGGAAACCATGGGTTTCTGGAAACTATGGACAAGCTAATGTATTATGTAAACAATTCATCAAAGATCACAGCCAATCCCAGAGAATTTGAAACAAAGGTAGACTTGAGTACTAAATATAATGATAAGTCAAAGCATTACAAGATGCCATCTGAAAAGGAAATAACAGATATATTAAATAAAATGGGTAAGTTCTCAAAGGAGGACGAGCTAAACTGCAGCGCATGTGGTTACAACTCATGCAGGGAAAAGGCAATTGGGGTATTTAATGGTAAGGCTGACCTTCGTATGTGTCTTCCATATTTAAGGGAAAGGGCTGAATCTATTTCAAATGTAATAATTAACTCTACTCCTAATGCAATATTTACTTTAAACGAGGACTTCAATATAACTGAAGTTAATTTATCTGCTAAAAAAATGTTTAATTTAGGCTCTGGAGAGCTGCATAATAAAAATATATTTGAAATATTGGATTGCACAGATATTGCTGTTGTTAATGATACAAAAAAAGACATATTCAATAGCAAATATAATTATAAGGATTATGGTATTACAGTTGAACAATCTATTTTATATCTTAAGGAACATAGGATGATAATGGTAATTATGAAGGATATAACCCAGGAGGAAAATAATAAACAGCAAATGCACAGGGTAAAATGTGATACCGTTGACATAGCTCAAAGGGTAATTGAAAAACAAATGAGAGTAGCCCAGGAGATTGCAAGTTTGCTGGGAGAAACAACAGCAGAAACAAAGGTTGCACTTACAAAGCTCAAAAATACAATTCAGGCAGAAATGGGTGAGAAAATATGAGTGTTTTTATTGATGCAAACTATTTGAGCTTGAATAAGTACAAGGAAGAGTTATGTGGTGATAAGGTTGAAATAATAAGAAATGAAGATTCTACAATTATAGTACTGGCAGATGGATTGGGAAGTGGGGTAAAGGCTAATATACTTGCAACATTAACAAGCAAGATAATAGGAACTATGTTATCCATGGGAGCTGGAATCGAAGAGGCAGTTGAAACCATAATTAGTACCTTGCCAATATGTAAGGAAAGGGAGATTGCCTATTCTACATTTTCCATACTCCAAGTGTTTGAAACAGGAGAATGCTATCTTGTAGAATTTGATAACCCAGCTGCCATATCACTTAAAAAGGGTAAATATTATGATTTGCAGAAGAAATGTAGAAAAATAAATGGAAAGCTTATTAAGGAATGCAGATTTTTTGTTTCACTTGATGATGTGATTATTATGGTAAGTGACGGTGCAATTCATGCTGGAGTAGGACAATGCCTAAACCTGGGGTGGAAATGGGAAAATGTTAAGGAATATATAGAAAGAGTATATAAGAGCAGTATGTCAGCTAAAAATATTTCTAA
>JBEQBT010000104.1:0-10785 GCA_041639705.1 Clostridiaceae bacterium
TGCTGTTTTCTGTCCTACTGGGAAACCATATAAGGATAAGGTAACAGTTTTCTGGTCAGAGGAAGACTTTGCTGACAGCACAAACAAGGGTTTTGTTGCTTTAAATAGTGAGAAAAGCTTATTTAAGGTAAGATGTGAAGATGAAAGTGTTGTTAACTACAAAATAGGGCAAGTGGGTGTAGTATCAAAGAAAATGGAAGCAATGATTAAGAGCTGTGTAAATAAGTACAGCTACATGTTGTAATTTTTATATAGGGGCGAACAGTGTTCGCCCGCCATTGCACACCATTACTTAATAGATGATTTAAATCGTAGGTGCATTCGGGCGAACACTGTTCGCCCCTACAGTGTCTGGGTAGTGATAATGAATCATTATTCTTCGACATAGCATAAAAATATTTTTATTTGGAGGGGTTTAAATGTTACTGATTGGAAACGGTAAAGTCATTACAAGGGACAATACTAGACCAATTATAGACAATGGATGTATTGCTGTTGATGGAAACAAAATTGTTCAAATTGGTTTAACTGAAGAACTTAAGAGTAAGTATAGTTCTGCTAGATTTATTGATGCAAAGGGAAAATTAATAATGCCTGGATTTATTAATACTCACATGCATTATTACAGTACTTTTGCAAGGGGAATGGCAAATGACAGCCCACCAGCAATGTGCTTTACTGATATTCTTAAGGGTTTATGGTGGCGTCTTGATAAGGTACTAACCCTGGAGGATGTTTATTATAGTGCAATAATGCCAATGATTGATCAAGTTAGAAATGGAGTAACAACTGCATTTGATCATCATGCAAGCCCATTTGCTATTAAAGGAAGCTTATTTAAAATTGCAGAAGCTGCAGAGCTTATAGGAATTAGAAGCAATTTATGCTATGAAACATCAGATAGAGACGGAGAAAAAATTGCTGATGAAGGGATTGCAGAAAATGCAGAGTTTATAAAATACTGTAATTCTAAGAATGACGATATGATGAAGGGTATGTTTGGACTTCATGCATCAATGACAATTTCCGATAAAACCTTGGATAAATGCCTAAATGCCATTTCTGGTCTTGATACTGGCTTCCATGTCCATTCAGCAGAAGGTATAGAGGATGTAGAAGATTGTAAAGCAAAGTATGGTAAGGGCATTGTTGAAAGATGGTATGATGCAGGAGTGCTTTCAGATAAAACAATAGCAGTACATTGTATACACATATCAGACGAGGAAATGGATATGCTTAAGATAAAGAATGCAATAATTGTCCACAATCCTGAATCCAATATGGGAAATGCAGTTGGTACTTCACCAGTTCTTAAGATGTTTAAAAAAGGCATTATGCTTGGTCTTGGAACAGATGGATACACTAATGATATGATGGAATCCTATAAGGTTGGAAACCTTGTTCATAAACTAGTAAATTCGGACTCAAAGGTAGCCTGGGGTGAAATTCCAACAATGCTTTTTGAAAATAATAGAGAAATTACTGGAAGATTTATAAGTGGGCAGACTGGTATCTTAAAGGAAGGTGCATTAGCGGATATTATACTTGTGGACTACAATCCTCCAACACCAATTAATGAAAATAATATAAATAGTCATATGGTATTTGGAGTAACTGGACGTCATGTTGATACTACCATAATAAACGGTAAGGTTATTATGGAAGGTAGAAAATTAATTAACATTGATGAAGAAGGAATTATTGCAAGGGGTAGGGAACTTGCAGCTGAGGTTTGGAAGCGTTTTTAAAATACATTTTAGTTAAGATGGGATAAATTTTTTATCCCATCTTCTTAGATTGACTAATTAGTAAAAATTGTTGTATGATTTATATAAGAAATTATATTAATAATACAACAATTTTTAATCAGAAAAGAGGTTTCTTATGTCCAAGGAAATTAATAAAAAGATTTTAGATGCAACCCTAGAGACTATTGCAAGGGAGAAAATTAGTGGAACTAGAATGCACTTGATCGCCAAAGAAGCAGGTATGAGCCAATCTAATTTACATTATTATTACCCAACTAAGAATGAGCTGTTAATTTCACTTCTGGATGAAATTCAAGAGAGATTTTCAAAAAAACGAGTTGAATCAGTAGACGTAAAAAATAAATCATTTGAGGAAAACCTAATTGGACTTTTTGGAGAAAAAAGGGATGTCATCATTAATGAAAAGAAAATTGACTATGCCCAATTTGATTACTGGGTTCAGGGTACCGTAAATCCAGAAATAAGAAGCAAATTTAAAAAAACATTTGACGATTGGCGTAGCGACATAAATGGAGTAATAAAGCAAAGTAATTCTTACAGCGTAACTGATCCTAAATATTTAGACATGCTCCCCTTTATTATTGTTTCCCTGATGATGGGAGCCTCCATGCAATATCTTATTGATGAGGGTAAATTTGATATTGATGAATATTTCAATGTGGCTAAAAAAATGATAATTGATTTTACACGGTAATTGGTGATTTAAATGAAACTTAATAAACTTTTAAATTTGAATATTGGTGACTTTATATCAATTGTTGGTGCAGGTGGTAAAACATCATTAATGTTTGCCGTTGCCGAGGAATTGAGAAAAGATAATAAACTTTTAATTACTACCACTACCAAAATATTTGTTCCTGATAGAAAACAGTATGATTTTATGGCAATTGGTAATGAAAGTTATCAAGAAATAAAATGTAGTAATAAAAAAGGAATATATGTTTATTGTGACTCAATAAATGATGAGAGAAAGCTTGTTGGAATTAGCATTGAGACTCTTAATGCTCAACGAATTTTCTTTGACTATATATTGGTGGAAGCTGATGGTTCAAAGGGAAAACCAATAAAAGGGTGGCAGAAAACAGAGCCAGTTATTAGTAGTAAAACTACGAAGACAATTGGAGTACTTAGCATAGAATCTATTGGAAATGAGATAAATGAAAAAAATGTTCATAGAGTTAGTGAGTTTTTATCTATTACAAATGCAGTTAATAATGGGATAATATCTGTTGAAAATGTTGTGTCATTAATATTTTATTCTAATGGACTGTATAAGGGTTCGTTTGGAGAGAAAATATTATTTATTAATAAAGTAGAAACTAATGAGCAGAGAATTCTCGTTGAAGAATTAGTGCATTATATAAGGATAAGAAATAATAAAGAGATGTTTATAAATAAAATAATTTATGGAAGCATAAAGAATAGGTCATATGTTTTGGTTTAACTCATTTGGAGGGTGGTCATTGGATGTTAAATGCCATTATCATGGCTTCAGGATTTAGTAATAGAATGGGCGCAAACAAGCTGCTGCTGACCTATAAGGATAAAACCTTAATTGAAAATATTTTAGACAAGATAGTTCAATGTGGTTTTTATGATATCATACTTGTTGCCCAGGATAAAAAAATATTAGATATGGGCAACAGCAGAGGAATCAAATGTGTGTATAATGAAAAGGCTGAGCTAGGACAAAGTGAATCAATTAAACTGGGAGTGGTTAATTCAAAAGAGGCAGAGGGATATGCATTTTTTACGGGAGATCAGCCTCTTATGGATATAAGAACTATAAAATTCCTGATGGACTGTTTTTATGAAGCAAAGGATTCAATAATTGTACCTATTTCTAATGAAAAAAGGGGAACACCTGTAATATTTCCAAATAGGTTTAAAACTGAACTACTTGGTCTAAAGGGTGATACAGGTGGAAAACAAATAATAGCAAGGCATATTGATGAATCAAAATTCATTGAAATTAATTCAGAGCTGCTACTCTTTGATATT
The DNA here is from genome assembly GCA_041639705.1 of Clostridiaceae bacterium. Taxonomy (GTDB): domain Bacteria; phylum Bacillota; class Clostridia; order Clostridiales; family Caloramatoraceae; genus JARDZI01. The sequence continues at coordinate 3,771 of JBEQBT010000104.1, forward strand.
GATACTCAAGAAGATTATAAAAAACTTTTACTCACAGATGATAAATAGTATATAAAGGGTGATAGGAATGATATGTGACAAGGTTATTGTCCGAGGCGGTGGAGATATTGCTTCAGGAACAATTCAGAAATTATATAGAAGTGGATTTAAGGTTCTTGTACTTGAAACAGAAAAACCTTCTTCCATAAGGAGAAATGTATCATTCAGTGAAGCTGTATATGAGGATGAAACAGTTGTAGAGGATTGTAAGGCTGTTTTAGTAAAGAGCAAGGGTGAAATAATAAAGGCTTGGGAGGATGGCTTCATACCATTAGCAGTAGACGAGGTAGGTAAACTTATAGATATTATTAAGCCCTGTACAGTAGTAGATGCAATTCTTGCAAAAAAAAATCTTGGCACGAATATGAACATGGCCCCAATAACAATAGCCCTAGGTCCTGGATTCAATGCAGGTAAGGATGTGAATGTAGTTATAGAAACCATGAGGGGACATGACCTAGGCAGATTGATATTCAATGGATTTGCATTAAAAAATACAGGTTTGCCTGGTTTAATAGGCGGTTATACTAAAGAAAGAGTTATATATAGCCCTTATGATGGGATTATAAAAAATATTAAAAAAATAGGTGATATAGTAGGCGCTGATGAAGTTATAGCTCGAATTGGAGATAAGGAAGTAAAGACAGAGATTCCAGGTCTGCTTAGGGGAATTATAAGGGATGGAACAGTTGTATATAAGGGTTTTAAAATAGGTGACGTTGACCCAAGGGTTAAGGATATTGAAAATTACAACAGTATTTCTGATAAGGCAAGATGTATCGGTGGAGGAGTTCTTGAAGCAATCCTGTTGATGAAAAATAAAATAGGAATTACATTGTAGAGGCGAACAGTGTTCGCCCTAACAAGGAAAAATGAAAGTCGGACACTGTCATTGCTATGAAAGTCACTGCAAGTGTCAATGTCATCCTGAACGCAGTGAAGGATCTTTTAAGCACCATAGGGAAGATTCTCACTACGTTCAGGATGACAAGTGACGCTAAAGAATTAGACTATCATATTAATGACAAAATAGGTGGTTTATGATTTTTAAATTTAATTGTACTATATGTAAATAAAGGATTTGAAAAATTGTGATTAAGAGGTGGATTAAGCTTATGAGAATTGTCAAGGTTGAAGAGGCAGTAGGAGTTACCCTTTGTCATGATATAACTAAAATTGTTCCTGGAGAATTTAAGGGTGTAGCATTTAGAAAAGGACATATTATTAGAGAAGAGGATATTCCTGAGCTCCTGTCAATCGGGAAAAAACATATATATATATGGGAGGATAGGGAAGGAATATTACATGAAAATGAAGCGGCAGAAAGATTGAAAGCTCTAGCAGGGGGAGAAGGGCTTTATTTTGGTGAGGCAAAGGAAGGTAAAATAGAATTCTTCGCAGCAATAGATGGGCTGGTGAAAATAGATAGTTCGGTGGTATTTAATTTAAACTTAATGGAGGATATAATATTATCCACCATTCATAATAATACTGTTGTAAAAAAAGGTGACAAAGTTGCTGCAACTAAGGTTGTTCCACTTTTTATAGAAGAGGATAAGATTAAAAGAGCAGAAGGATTAGTAGAGAAAAAGATCATCAATGTAATTCCAATAATGAAAAGAAAGACTGCTATTATTACTACAGGAAGTGAAGTATTCAGTGGCAGAATAAAGGATGCATTTGGACCTGTATTAAGCAGTAAGTTGGAGGAATATGGTTGTGAGGTTCTAGGACAAAGCATTCTTTCAGATGATTCTGGAAGAATCGAGGAGTCTATAAATGAGTGGCTGAGTAAGGGAGCAGAAATGATCCTGGTAACAGGTGGAATGTCTGTTGATCCTGATGATTTGACACCTAGGGGAATAAAAAATACAGGTGCAGAAATAATTACCTATGGTACTCCTGTTTTACCTGGTGCTATGCTTTTAATGGCATACAAGGAAGATATCCCTATAATTGGATTACCTGGTAGCGTTATTTTTTCCAAAAGAACTGTATTTGATTTAATACTGCCAAGAGTTTTAGCAGGAGAGAAACTTGAAAAAAGGGATTTTGCTGCATATGGACATGGAGGACTTTGCATAAATTGCGAAGACTGCACATTCCCTAAATGTGGTTTTGGAAAGGGAAAATAGGAGGAGTCTTATGCCTGAGTCACTATTAAAACAGATACAGGATACTGTAATTAAATATACAGAAGTAATATCAAACGTTGTTAATGTGGATGTAGAAATAATAGATAAAGATTTTAACAGAATTGCTGGGACAGGGGTGTACAAGGATAATATTGGGAAAAATATTTCTAATGAAGGTTATGTATACGGAGAGGTAATAAGGACAGGCAAGCCACATATAATCGATAAACCTGGGAAGGACCCTCTTTGTGATAGATGCATCAGGAAGGATAACTGTCTTGAAAAGCTGGAGCTAAGCACTCCAATAAAGTTTAACAATGAAATAATAGGGGTAATTGGTCTTATCTGTTCCTTAGAGGAACAAAAAATAAATCTTATAGATAAAATGGATTCATATATGCAGTTTTTGGATCAAATATCTGAGTTCATAAGTAACAAGATATATGAACACCTGGAAGAAGAAAGAAACAAGGAATTGATTCTAATGCTTAAAGAGATAATTGACAATGTAGATAAGGGAATTATAGTACTTGATGATAGGTCCAATATATTTCATATGAATAATAGTGCAATGAAGCAGCTAAAACTATCTCCAGAATACAATTCTGAAAAGATAAAAATTACTTCAAAAAATGAATTTATTTTTGGTGAAGAGGAATTCTTAGTTAATATAAGGGATAAGGAATATAGCCTTATAGGACAATTAATATCAATGCCAGATATAGTTCCAGATTATAATAAGGTGTTTATGTTTAATCAGTTAAGAAAGTTAAAAAATGATGCATATGAACTTGTAAATGCTCATCAGGTTATAACAATTGATAATATAATAGGTAATTCAAAGGAAATGCAGCTTATAAAAAAGAATATTGTAAAAGCTGCCTCATCAAATTCCACTATACTTATAACTGGAGAAAGTGGAACAGGTAAGGAACTTGTAGCAAGGGCAATTCATTCTGAAAGTAAAAGAAGAGATATGCCATTTATTGCAGTAAATTGTGGGGCAATACCTGACACATTAATTGAAAGCGAATTTTTTGGATATGTAAAGGGTGCATTTAGCGGAGCTAATCCAAATGGTAGAATAGGTAAATTTGAATTAGCTAATAAAGGAGTTATATTTTTAGATGAAATTGGGGATATGCCTCTTCATCTTCAAGTAAAGATATTAAGAGTTATTCAAGAAAAGAAAATAGTTAGAATTGGTTCAAATCAAGTGATCGATTTAGACATTAGGGTAATTGCGGCAACCAACAAGGATTTAAAGCAGTTGATAAAGGAAAATAAGTTTAGGGAAGACTTATATTATAGACTCAATGTAGTTCCTATTCAAACTCCACCACTAAGAGAAAGAAAAGAGGATATTGAACCAATCGCCATGAAGCTTATCCAAAGCTACAATGGAATGTTTGATAAATATGTTCATACAATAAGTGATTCTGCAAAGGAAACATTAATTAACTATCCATGGCCTGGTAATATAAGAGAACTTGAGAATACTATAGAATGTATGATAAGCCTTGCAGATGACAGTGGAGTTTTAACTAAAGAAAATATTCCTAAGAATATACTTGATTTCAAAATAGGAAGGGATTTTAGTAAAAAATATGATACTATAAGACCTTTAAAGGAAATAGAGATAGAGTATATTTTAAAGGCACTAGATTTTTATGGAAATGATACAATGGGAAAAAAAGCTGCTGCTGATAAACTTGGAATAGGAATTGCTACTCTTTATAGAAAATTAGAAGATTTATAAATATTTTTCTACAAAAAAAAAAATTTATGTGTTTTCGCATTTTCCGACAATAAAATCGAGAATTATTTATCAAAATGATAATTATTATTTTTCAATTTCATTGAACCTTGAAGTGTCTCAATAAAATTTAATTATCAAAATGATAAAATTTATCAAAATGATAATTATTTGAAAAACTGTGGATTGATTAATTGATAAAAATGAATTGAGTACACAATAAAATGTAATAAAACCCTATTATAAAGTGAAAAAAATTATTTAAGGATTTTTGTTTTGGCATCAAACTTGCGTATTATAATAATGCAAATTTTAAAAATAAAAAATTAATAGGAGGGTTTTTAAAATGGCAGTAAACATAAACAAGGAAGAGATTTTGAAATTAGCCAATAAGTACAAACCAGAAATGGCTAAGTTTTTAAGAGACATGATTGCAATTCCTAGTGAGAGTTGTGGAGAAAAGGAAGTTGTACTAAGAATTAAGGAAGAAATGGAAAAGGTTGGTTTTGACAAGATAGAAATAGACCCAATGGGAAATATACTTGGATATATAGGACATGGAAAACACGTAATTGCTATGGATGCACATATTGACACAGTCGGAATTGGCGATAGAAATAACTGGAAATTTGACCCATATACTGGATACGAAGATGATGAAGTTATATATGGAAGAGGCGGTTCTGATCAAGAAGGCGGAATGGCATCCATGGTTTATGCTGGGAAAATAATTAAGGAGCTCAAGCTTGAAGATGACTATACATTAATTGTAGTTGGATCAGTTCAAGAGGAAGACTGTGATGGTCTTTGCTGGCAGTATATTGTAAATGAAGATAAAATTAAGCCTGAGTTTGTAGTTATAACTGAGCCAACTTCCTGCAACATTTATAGAGGACATAGAGGAAGAATGGAAATAAAGGTTACTACACATGGTATAAGCTGTCATGGTTCAGCACCAGAAAGAGGAGACAATGCAATATTCAAAATGGCTCCAATATTAAATGAATTGAAGGACTTAAACGAAAGATTGATAACAAATCCTTTCCTTGGAAAAGGAACTTTAACTGTTTCAGAAATATTCTTCTCATCACCTTCAAGATGTGCTGTAGCAGATGGATGTTCAGTATCAATTGATAGAAGACTTACAGACGGAGAAAGCTGGGAGTATGCAATTCAGCAGATTAAGGATCTTCCTTCAGTTAAAGCAGCAGGAGCAGATGTTGAAATGTATACATACGAAAGACCAGCATATACAGGTCTTGTATACCCAACAGAATGCTATTTCCCAACATGGGTTCTTCCAGAGGACCATGCAGCATGTCAAGCATTAGTTCACAGCTATAGAGATTTGTTTAAGACTGAACCACTTGTTGACAAATGGACATTCTCAACAAATGCAGTTTCTATAATGGGAAGATATGGAATACCATGTGTTGGTATTGGACCAGGACATGAAGACCAAGCTCATGCACCAAATGAGAAGACATTTAAGAGTGAGTTGGTAACATGTGCAGCTATGTATGCACTTATCCCATTAACATACTTAGACGAACTAAAAAAATAATATAAATAAGGAATCCCCTTTTTATGGCCAATTATCAATGCCTGTCTATCGAAGATTATTGAGCAGGCATTGAAATTTGCTATTTCAAGAAAACATATTTTATATCCTATTATACTAATTAAAAAAAGTCGAGGTGAGATCATGAAGAAGATTAAACACCTAAAATGCTCAAAATGTGGTGCTATACTTTCTGAAGATGTAATGTATCATTGTCCCCATTGTGGAACTGAAGGAACACTAGATGTTATTTATGATATGGATGTAGTAAAAAAGGAATTAACAAAAGAATATTTAAGAGACAACAAGAATCCTAATGTATATAGATACCTTCCAATTCTACCATTGGAGGGGTTAACAGGGGCAGCTCCCCTTCAAATTGGTATGACACCAATATATAAATCTGCTAGATTAGAAGACTTATTAAAAATAAAGAATGTCTATATTAAGGATGAGGGAAGAAATCCAACAGCATCCTTTAAGGATAGAGCAACTGCAATAGGTGTTGCAAAAGCAAAGGAACTTAATAAGAATATTATTTGTGCAGCATCTACAGGAAATGCAGCATCTTCCCTGTCTGGCTTTGCAGCTTGCATGGGAATTGAAAACTATATTTTTGTACCTCAATCAATTCCAGAAGGAAAGCTTGCTCAGCTTTTAGTATTTGGAAGCAAGGTTATATTAGTTGATGGAGATTATGACACTGCTTTTGATTTTTGCTTAGAGGCTGTTGAACATTATGGATGGTACAACAGAAGCTGTGCAATCAACCCTTATCTTGTAGAAGGAAAGAAAACTGCAGCATTTGAAATTTGTGAACAATTAGATTTTAATGTTCCTGATAAGGTAGTTATGTCAGTCGGAGACGGATGTTCCATTTCAGGAGTATGGAAGGGATTTAAGGAGTTTTACGAATTAGGGCTTATAGATAAATTACCAGTAATGGTTTCAGTACAAGCAGAAGGATCAAACCCAGTAAACAGAACCTATAGAAAAAATAAAAGGGAATTTGATTATATTCCTCCTGTAACTATTGCAGATAGTATATCAGTTGGTATACCAAGAAATGGTTATAAAGCACTTAATGCATTAAATGAAAGCAATGGTATAGCTGTGGATGTAAGTGATGATGAAATATTGAATGCAATGAGGGTTCTAGCAAGGCATACAGGAGTATTTGGGGAACCTGCTGGAGTAACTGGTTTTGCAGGATTAATGAAGCTAGCTAATGAAAGCGTAATTGGCAGTGATGAAAGCGTTGCATTAATTGTTTCAGGCAGCGGCTTAAAGGACGTAAAATCAGCACAAAAAGCTGTTAAGAGACCTGAAAAGGTAAAACCAGATTTAGATGTTTTAATAAAATATCTAGAAGAAAATAAGTAAAAGAGTTTACACAGGTTAAATTGGAGAGTAATACCTCATTAGATACAAAAATATATATTAAATATATTAAAAAGGAGTGTTGTAAGTGCATAATCTAATCGATTTAAGAATAAACGAAGAGCAACTTAAAAAAACAGTTGA
>JBEQBT010000105.1:0-10661 GCA_041639705.1 Clostridiaceae bacterium
ACAAGTGACAAATTTTAAATTTGCCACTTGTCACTTGTCACGAGCCTGGCACCATTTTATTTTTTCCGTGCTACCTGCCGTAAACCTACCTCTTCCCCTGCTAACATTCTTTTAATGTTAATTGTATGCTTATAGTAACCAATAAAGCATAATAAAGTAACAATAATAATACAGGATAATTGGTATTTATAAAAAAAAGTTAGTATAGGGAATAGAGTGTACATTGCAAGTGAACCTAATGCAATGTAGTCGGTAATTATAGTAATAATAACTAAAGCCAGTATTATAATTATCACAATTTTTATATTAATTGCAAGACTAATACCGATTAATGAAGCGGTACCCTTGCCGCCTTTAAAACTAAGAAAAATAGGAAATATATGACCAATTACAACAAATGCACCAGCTGTGAAAAGCAAAGCAGGATGACTAGGAAAGAGTTTTCCTACTATTATAACAGCAGCAGTACCTTTTAAAATATCAAAAATAGCTGTAATTATACCATACTTCCACCCAAGTACCCTTGTAACATTAGAAGCACCAGCATTGTTACTACCAAGAAGTCGAATATCAATATTTTGTTTAAGTTTACCAATAATATATGCAGTTTGAAAGCAGCCAAATAAATATCCAATTAAAGAAGCTAAGAAATACTGTAATATATTCAAAAGTATACCCCCTTGCTTTTTATATATTATATCAAATATTAGGAACTGTTTATACTTTAATTTACATCTATTGATAATAATAAATCATTCCATTAGCAATAGAGTTTACTTTTATAATTTCCATAATTATAATTCAACATTGTCAATTATAATCCTTTTTTTGGTTTAACAAGTAAATTTTCTTTAAAAATTCCTCAAATTAAAATGCAATTATATATTCTCATATTGAAAATGCTTTTAACATAGAATATTAATGACATTTATTAAGGAGTGATGTTGTGAATACACAAATAAGGAAGATAATTATTGTTGCTCTAATTGCAGTTTTGGTGGTTATATTTGATTTTACCTATATTCATGTTTTTGTAAATCATAGATATACAAATGGGAATAGGGTAATTATAATTGACCCAGGTCATGGGGGAATTGACGGAGGTGCTATTGGAAAAAGTGGAACTATCGAAAAAAATATAAATCTAGAAATTGCCAAAAAGCTTAAGGGATATATTGAATCCGGTGGAGACACATGTATTATGATAAGAGAAGTGGATGAGGGTCTTTATAGTGAATATGGTACCATAAGAAATAAAAAAAATGAGGATTTAAAGAATAGAAAGGATATTATAAAACAATATAATGCAGATATGTTTATAAGTGTTCATTTAAACAGCTTTCCTCAGTCACAATACTATGGAGCCCAGGTGTTTTATCCAAAGAACAGTGATGATAGTAAGCTTCTGGCAAAAAAAGTACAGGAGGAGCTTATAGGTATATTAAATAGAGGAAATAAAAGAGTAGAAAAGGAAAGTAACAGTTACTATTTATTGAGGGATAATCCTATTCCCTCCATATTAATAGAATGTGGGTTTTTATCAAACCCCGAGGAGGAAAGACTCCTAAATGACAGTGAATATCAGAATAAAATAGCGTGGGCAGCCTATAAGGGTATAATAAGATACTTTACAGAACCAAAGTAATCTATGAAGTGAAATAAAGGACCGAGCCTCGTAATAAAGCGCAAGGTCCTTTTGAGTTAGTGAAGAAAATAGGAATAATGCGTCGCAATGAATGCAACATCATGATAGAACTGTAGTAGTCAATGCCCACATCGACAGGGTGTCAGCGATGTAGATGATACCATCATTATTAGCAAGGATAATGTAAGCAGTAAATACCCCAAGCCGATGTGGGCATCGGCCACTACTGACATTTGCATGGTTACAACGCATTACCTCACTATTATGCAGCATCTTGAAGTGGATTACTCGGAATGATTTAGCAAATTTTGGGGAGATTAATCATATGTAGTATAGCTAGAATTGAAAAGTCTAATGTTTTTTTACATAACAAATGGTAAAATTCAATTAAGGAGAATGATAAAATGGGTAGGATAACAGGATATTTTGTAATGCCACATCCACCTATTATAATTCCTGAGGTGGGGAAGAGTGAGGAGAAAAGGGCTGAGGCTACTGTTGAAGCATGTAAGAAGGTGGCTGAAGAAATAAAAGGGTTAAAACCTGAAGTAATTATTATAATAACTCCCCATGGACCTTTATTTAGGGATGCAATAGCAATAACTGACATGCCTTCAATACATGGTGATATGGGGAAGTTTGGTGTTCCAGAAATTCAGTTTAATATAGAAATAGACATGGAATTAAACAATAAGATATTTAAAAGCTCAAGGGAAGAGGAAATTATGACTGTTCCTATAACCCAAAATTCTTTAAGAGAATACAACATATCAAGTGAATTGGACCATGGAGCTATGGTACCTCTTTATTTTGTAAACAATGAATACAAGAATTATAAGCTTGTACATATAAGCTATGGTATGTTGTCCAAAATTGATTTATACAGGTTTGGAATGATAATAAAAAAAGGTGTAGAGAAAAATGGGGGAAGTGCAGTAATTATAGCAAGTGGTGATTTATCCCACAAGTTAAACCATGATGGTCCATATAAATATAATCCACATGGAAAGGAATTTGACAAGCAAATTACTAGCCTTTTAACGGAGGGAGATGTGGAAGGAATATTTAATATGGATAAAAAGCTAATAGATGCTGCTGGAGAATGCGGACTGAGGTCATTCTACATTATGCTTGGGGCAATGGATGGCTTTGATGTAAAGGGTAGACTTTTATCCTATGAAGGACCATTTGGAGTTGGATATGGAGTGATGAGCTTTAGTTTTAAAGAAGCTGAAAATAGGAATTTCCTTAAAAGTTTAACTGAAGGCAGGGATAAAGAAAGAGATATTAGGAGGCAGAATGAAGATTTATTAATAAGATTGGCAAGGGAAAGTCTCGAACACTATGTAAAAGAAGGAGAGCATATAAAAGTACCAGCCTACGTAACTGAGGATATATTAAATCAAAGCAGGGGAGCTTTTGTATCCTTAAAAGTGGATGGAGAACTGAGAGGATGCATAGGTACTATATTTCCTGCAACAGAAAACTTGGCACAGGAGATAATAAGGAATGCAGTTGAAGCTGGAGAAAAGGATCCTAGGTTCTATCCTGTAGAAGAGGAGGAGCTTAAGGATATTGAATACTCTGTAGATGTATTAATGCCTCCAAGGAAGGCTTCAAAAGATGAACTGGACCCTAAAAGGTTTGGAGTAATTGTAAGAAAGGGTTCAAAAGCAGGATTGCTTCTCCCTGACCTAGAAGGAGTAGATGGGGTTGATGAACAGCTTGAGATTGCATTAAAGAAAGCAGGAATAGGTGTAAATGAGGATTATTCTATAGAAAAATTTGAAGTAATAAGGCACAGGTGATTTTATGGAGAAAGAAGCAAAGTTTAATAGTAAAGATGATAATGGATTAATTACTTGTGAGTTGTGTCCACATGGATGTCATATTAGTGAGGGAAAGTATGGAATATGTGGAACAAGAAAGGTAAGCATGGGAGAGCTTAAAGCAATTAATTATGGAGAAATAAGCTCTCTTGCCATGGACCCAATAGAAAAGAAACCATTATATCATTACAAGCCTGGAAGTCATATTCTATCTGTTGGAAGCTATGGGTGCAACTTTAAATGTGGATTCTGCCAGAATTACCATATTTCCATGGAAAAACCAATGACTGAGTTTATGGAACCTGAAGAGCTGATAAACTTAGGGATAAAAGCAAAGAGTGAAGGAAACATAGGTATAGCATTCACCTACAATGAGCCTTCAATTTGGTATGAATATGTTTATGATGTTGGAAAGCTGGCAAAGGAAAATAATTTGGACATAGCGCTTGTAACAAATGGATTTATAAGTCTGGAACCATTAATGGAATTATTGCCACTGGTTAAAGCAATGAACATAGACCTTAAAGCATATAATACTGAATTTTATAAAAAGGTATGCGGCGGTAATTTAGAGGATGTAAAAAAAGTAATTGAGGCTGCAAATAGGAAATGTCATGTGGAAGTAACAACACTTTTAGTTAATGGACATAATGATTCAATTGAAGAAATAGAAGATCTTTCTAGGTGGTTGTCATCAATTAATAAAAATATGCCTATCCATCTTTCAAGATATTATCCATCATATCAATTTAACGCACCTGCAACACCTGTGGCAACAGTATTGAATTGTGTGGAAGTTTCAAGGAAGTATTTAAACTATGTATATCCAGGTAACCTATCAGGTTGAGATTCAAATACCTATTGTCCTGTATGTGGGAATATGGTGATTAGTAGGGAAGGGTATAGCACAAAAGTATTAATTGATGAAAATAAATGTTCAAAGTGTGAAACTCAATTAAATATTGTTTTATAAAAAAACTAAAAAGCTTATATAAGGAGTAAGGATTTGAATTCACACAGACCTTACTCTTTTTCTATATACTTGTTGATTACTTTGAGTTTAAAACCATTTTAGTAACATTGTTAGAATTGAAATAGTTTAATTATATGAAGCAGTCAAATACTATTATTTCCACATATAAAAATATTACATTGAAGATATGTAAAGTTAATATTAAAATAGTGTTATGATAGAAATGTATTTAAGAAATTAAATTTCTGATATAATATACTTCTTTAATAGAAATACATATTTGAAATAAATAAAAGGTGGGAAAACAATGAATATACCACAACTTAAGCAATATGAGAACAGAATAGTAGGGGAGCTTAAAATAGATAAAAGAGAAGCACAGCTAATGCCCTACCCTGAGGAAATGAGTCCTGAGCTTTCTGGATTTTTAATGTCACAGGGGATTGAAAAGCTTTACTCCCATCAGTTTGAGATGTTCAACAGAGCATTAAGGGGAGAGAATGTTATTATTACCACATCCACAGCCAGCGGGAAAACCCTGGGCTTTCTCCTTCCTGTTGTTGAAAAAATATTAAAGGACCCTACTGCCAAGGCTATATTTGTATATCCTACCAAGGCTCTTGCCCATGATCAGTTTAGAAATATTTTACCAGTGCTAGAGTACTTTGGACCTGAAAGGATACAAGCTGGAATATATGATGGGGACACTCCTGTAAACGAAAGAGCAAGGATAAGGAAAAATGCAAATATAATTTTAACAAACCCTGAAATGGTTAATTCGTCATTTTTACCAAATCACAGCCTTTACGGGTTTAATCATATTTTTTCAAGGCTTAAGTATTTAATTATAGATGAGCTGCATGTATACAGAGGGGCATTTGGCTCTCATATGGCAAATATAGTAAGAAGATTAAACAGAGTATGTAATTACTACAAAAGCAGCCCACAGTTTCTATTTAGTTCTGCTACAATTGCAAATCCAGTTGAGCTTGCAGAAAATATAACTGGCGAAAAGTTCACACATATATATAAGGACGGTTCTCCAAGAAGTGCAAAGAAGATATTTGTATGGCAGCCTCCTTATGTTCGTGATACTGAATATAGAAAAACTCCTGAGGAAGAGGCATCAGAGCTTATTCCTGATTTAGTACAGGAAAATGTAAGATTTATAACCTTTTGTAAAAGCAGAAGGGAAGTTGAGGTTGTACTTAAGGAATCAAGGGATAGACTCATGGATATAGAGGGAAAGCCTTCCCTTGGATGTGATTTATCCGATAGAATATCCGGCTATAGGGGAGGATATAAACCCGAGGAAAGAAAAGAAATTGAAAAAAGATTAGCATCTGGGAACATCTCAGGAGTTGTAGCAACTAATGCACTTGAATTAGGTATAGATATAGGGGATTTGGAGCTTGCTATCTCCTGTGGCTTCCCAGGGACAAAGGCATCCTTTTGGCAGCAGATAGGAAGGTCAGGAAGAAGAGGGGACGGTGCCATAGGTATATTGATACTCGATGTGTCTCCACTTGATCAGTATATTGCAATAAATACAGATTGGCTTATAAAATCAGGAGTGGAAAATGCAGTAATAGATAAAAATAACTTATTTATTCAGCTTGCACATGTGAGAGCAGCAGCAGCGGAACTGCCATTATCCCTAGATGATGCATCAGTATTCCCTGATCTAGGTGAAATAATTCCAGTGCTAATTAAAGCTGGGGAGCTTAAGAAGGATGGAGGACTTTTTACTTGGATAGGACGGGACTTTCCATCTGGAGATTTTAACTTAAGAAACATTTCAAGTGATATATATAAGGTAATAAATAAGCAAAATGGTACAATGCTTACTGAAATGGATGAATATCAGGCATTCCATGAGGTATATACCAAGGCTATTTACATTCATGATGGAATGCAGTTTCTTGTGGAGAAGCTGGATCTAATTAATAGAATAGCAGAGGTAATACCTGTTGATATGAACTATTTTACAGTACCCTTTAGTGAAACTGCAGTTACAATAATAAAAGAATTTAAAAACAAGGAAATAGCAAGAACTACTGCAACCTTTGGGGATGTAAGTGTTAAGGAGGCAGTTCCTGCATATAAGATGATACAGTTTCATAACAGACAAAACCTTGGTTTTGAGCCCATAAGAGAAAATCTGTTTACTCATCTGGAAACCGAGGGAATGTGGTACTTGATACCCCAGAATGTTGATAATATTATTAATGCATATACCCAGTTTAACTATTATAGTGGGATAAAGCATGCACTTTTAACTGCTGCAAGAATGAGAACCATGGCTACCTCAGCGGACATTGGGGGAACTATGTTTAACACTGTGGAAAAGGTCGGAGAGGTTAAAAGAGCATATGTAATACTCTACGATCTTTATCCCGGAGGGCTTGGTTATACTGAAAAGGCATATGACTTTTCACAGGAAATACTACAGGATGCAATAAATCTTGTTAAAAATTGCAGGTGTAAGGATGGATGCCCTGCATGTGTTGGAGATTATCATTTAGATAAAAAGCTTGTATTATGGGGACTTGATGGAATGCTGATTGAGAGCAAGGCTCCAATTGAGATAATTGAGAAGGCTCCAGAAATTCATATTTATGAGGAAAGACATTTTAATTTTAATGAACTAAATGAGAAGTGGGAAGAGTTCCTCCTATTTTTAAATAAGAGAAGTGAGAGCTTTGCTCAGTTTTTTACCACAGTTAATGGAGTCAGAACCTCAGGTGATATTCTTATTTTAAGTGTCCTAACACCCTTCTATAGAGAATGGATAATGGAGTCTATTAACAAGCTTAAAATTGAAAACATAATCAAGCGTTATGTAAATGTACCTGAAAAGTTCAAGATAGACGTTGAGATAATGGAAGGAGATAGCAAGTTAGATAAGATATTGAGAAGATATGATGATCTTACTAAAAACGATACACATAACCAAAAATATAATGACAGTGATTCAAAGTAGGTGTTTTCATGCTTGACAAGTATTTGAAGGATTTTGAAAAACTGAATAACTATCAAAGGGAAGCAGTTACTCTAATGGATAAACATGTTGTTTTAAATGCAGTAGTTGGGAGCGGAAAAACCACAGTACTCACCTCTAAGGTAATATATCTTAATCAGATAGAAAAAGTACCCCTTGAGGAAATGATTGTCCTTACCTTTACTAATAAGGCTGCAAATGAGATTAGGGAAAGAGTAAGTTCATTTGATGATGAAATTGGAAGTGCTATGAAATATTTTGGCACATTTCATTCTGTTGCTAGGACCATACTTTTAGAGTCCCTCAAAATCCAGGAAATAGGGTACACAAAGGACTTCGGAATAATTGACAATGTAGAAGCAGCACAGATGTTTGTTGATATAATTGATAGAAATAAGTTGAAAATTAAATATAAGGCCAAGCTCATGAAAAGAATAGATGATTTTAAAAAAGGCAAATTCCTATACGGAATAATGAAAAACCAGGATGACATTGAAGAGCTATACAATGAGTACCAACGAGAAAAGATAAAAAACAACATTATGGATTTTGATGATTTGATTGAAAATTGTATTAGTATTCTGGAGGAACCACTAAACCCTAAATGGATTATAGTTGATGAGTTTCAGGATACTGACATAAGACAGCTTGAATTGATTAGAAGACTTGGGGGAGCTAATACAAATATATTTGTTATAGGAGATCCAAACCAGGTCATATATTCCTGGAGAACAGGAAATGATAATATATTTAATGAATTTAAGAGGGTGTATGATGCAAAAGAAATAACCCTTCCCATTAACTATCGATCAAGCAGGACAATAATAGAAGCCGCTAAATCCTTGTTAAATGGAAGTAACATTGAGGGAATAATGGGATATGGTAATCCTATTATTATAAGGAAACATTTTGATAGCTTTAACGAAGCCCTGCATATTGCAAGAAAGATAAAGAACCTCCATGCTGAGGGAATTTCTTATAAAGACATGGGAATTCTCTATAGAAGACAGGCTCAGGTCGAGATACTAGCAGATGTACTAAACAAAAACGAAATACCCTATAAGCAAATTTTTAAAAAACCACTTCCATTTGAGGAGGATGAAAGTACAAATTACAATGAGGAGGGGGTAAATCTCCTTACTCTGCATGCATCAAAGGGTCTTGAATTTTCATATGTATTTATAGTTGGAGTAAATATGGGAAACATTCCTCTAACCACAAAAAGAGGGGAAGAGGAGGAGGAAGTAAGGCTGTTTTTTGTTGGAATGACGAGAGCAAAAACTTTTCTTGAAATATCATATGTTATAAAGCCGTCTTTCCAGGGAATGACACCATATCCTAGTCCATATCTTTCCATGATACCCTCAAACCTTGTTGAAAGGGAGGAGGAAGGTAGAAAATCTACACTTTCGGAGCTTATGGACATACTAAGGCAGGATAGGGAAAAGAAGAAGGAAGAACTAAATATGAAATGGGCAGTACATGCAAAATATGGAAGAGGCAAAATAATATTTGAAGATGAAAGCATCATTAGAGTTGAATTCGAAGTCTATGGGGAAAAGGAATTTTTAAAGATGTTTTGCCCATTGATTATAGAATAAATTTATTTTTACATACATGAATATGTAAATTGAGGATATAAGTTATAAAGAACAGCTACCATCAATATTATTTAATGAGGGTAATATTTATAAAATGGAGGAGTTCTTTTATGATAAATAGGTTATCAATTATTTTTATGGTTATAAGCTTGTTAATAGTGTTCCTTTTTCCAATTGGATTGTGGATATACTTTTATAAAAAAGAAAGAATATCTGCAATCGCTGTACTGGTAGGTACACTTACTTTTGTCATAAGTCAAATATTACTGAGAATACCGCTTTTGCAGTTTCTTCAAGGCCAGAGCTGGTATGCTGAAATTGCAAGGAATATTTGGATTTCAGCTCTGTTTCTTGGCTTAACTGCAGGAATTTTTGAGGAAGTTGGGAGGTTTTTGGGATTTAAGTTTTTTCTTAAGAAAAAGTTGAAAAGGGAAAATGGTATTGCACTTGGAATAGGACATGGTGGAATTGAAGCAATAATACTTGTTGGGTTAACTAATATAAACAATATAATATTCAGTCAGATGATAAATTCAGGTGCATTTGACAAAATTTCTGGAGCTTTTGCACCTGGAATGTCAGATTATATAGTGGAAGCACTGACAAATACAGAACCAGTAATGTTCCTAGTAGGAGGCTTTGAAAGAGTATTTGCCATAATCGCTCATATAGCATTTTCAATTATTGTTTTATACGGTGTTAAAAATAGAAAAGGTGTTTATCTTATTTATGCAATACTTGCTCATACATTATTGAATGCACCAACAGTTGTCATAAGCTACTACTTTGGGACATGGGCAGCTGAAGGCTATATTATACTTTTCACTGCTGCTGCATTGATTTTTAGTATAAAATCAAAAAAAATGTTTATTGAAAATTCAGTTAGAATTGAATAAGTAAGCAAGGCTCTCAAAGGAACTTAAGTATGGCGCTTTAAAGGTAGTTTTTTCTGAAGTGAATGATAAGAAGTATGGTATAGGATTGTGGTTTGATCCACTTTCAAGACTTCCACTTCTATAAGTGAGAGAACCATTGCCTACTTTGGTGGGGGTAGAGTCCCCACCAAAGTCTCAACGTCTAGCTTTAGCTGGACGAGTTCACTACCAAATCTACGACAGAATTAACACTTGACAAATGAATAAAATACGAGGAGATGGGGTTTTGAGTAAAACAAAAAAATTCGGGTGGATGTTATTTGGTTTGATTATTATAATAAATATAGCATTTTTTCCTTTTCTCCCTGAAAGACTGGCAATTCAATTTAATACAAGTGGAGTAAGCAGAACAGCATCAAAACCAATTGCACTTGCAGTTATACCACTCATAATGCTTATTATTAACTTGGTTTATGGTAATGATGAAAATAAAAACTCGAAGGTAATATTAGGCGGAGTAATATTATTCGCTGTAAACCTAGTGAGTAATATTGTTAATTTAATACTAGTTAAATAAAGGGGTAACCCTTTACTTTTTTGTGTATTTATATTTGTATAATAGGAATTATGTGTAACAAATATTATTGATATTATGATAGAACCGTAGTGGTTGATGCCCACATCAACAGGGCATTAACATGACAGGTGATATCTGCAACAATTGTGGAAATACTATA
>JBEQBT010000106.1:0-10610 GCA_041639705.1 Clostridiaceae bacterium
CTAAAGCTGAACATCGAAACTTCAGGTGGGGACTCTACCCCACCTGAAGCAAAAAGTGGAAACTCCACCTTATAGAAGGTGGAGTCTTAGAAATTGATAAAATAAGAACCACGGTTCCATCATAGTTATGAAATCCTAGTAGTGCTATTCTGAGTGTTGAAAGCATCACAATAAAGGTCAGCCCATCCCTGTCATTGTTATAAAAACCTAATAAGTTATAGTCCTATGTCATCCTGAACGTAGTGAAGGATCTTGTAGACCTCTTGGGGAAAGATCCTTCACTACGTTCAGGATGACAGATGTTACGATATTAGGAATTTTTTAATAGTGGTTAAATACTATTTTTCCACTTGCAAAAGTGAGATAAATATTATATAATAAACCTTGTCAGTATCGGGGTGTAGCGCAGATGGGAGCGCGCGTGGTTTGGGACCATGAGGTCGCAGGTTCAATCCCTGTCACCCCGACCATGGTTTGGCTTATGCTGAACCTATTTTTTTATCCACTTTCAAGACTCCCACTTCTATAAGTGGGAGAACCATTGCCTACTTTGGTGGGGGTAGAGTCCCCCACCAAAGTCTCAATGTTCAGCTTTAACTGGACAAGTTCACCGTATCTTTTTTCGGGGCGTAGCGCAGATGGGAGCGCGCGTGGTTCGGGACCACGAGGCCGCAAGTTCAAGTCTTGTCGCCCCGACCAGGGTAAAAAACCAGCATGTAAAAAGGCATACTGAGTTTTTTAATTGCAATTGCTATAGAAGCCTATTTCTACCACTTGTCATCCTGAGCGTAGAGTGGTATCTTTATGCACGCCTCAGGGAAAGATTCTTCACTACGTTCAGAATTCCCACACGCTACCGCATCATCATAAAAGAAAGAGTCCCTGTCATTGCTATGAAAGTCTATATGTCATCCTGAACGAAGTGAAGGATCTTAGGAGTATCTTAGGTGAAGATCCTTCGCTACACTCAGGATGACACAGTTGCCTGAATGACTTTCATGACAATGACATAACTGTACTTTTCATGGAGTATCTTGCTCGTAAAACAAGCTGTGGAATGTTAAATTCCACAGCTTGTAGTTTATGCTTTTTTAAGCCTTTGCTCCAGATAAATACTCATGAATTGCCTTTGCAGCATCCTTACCTGCACCCATAGCAAGTATTACTGTTGCAGCACCAGTTACTGCATCTCCTCCTGCATAGACTTTATCCTTAGTTGTTTTTCCTGTTGCCTCATTAGCAATTATACAATTTCTTTTATTCAACTGAAGGTCCTTTGTAGTCTTTTGAATAATTGGATTAGGGCTAGTTCCAATTGACATTATTACAGTATCAACGTCTATAACGAATTCGGAACCCTCTATGGGAACTGGGCTTCTTCTTCCACTTGCATCTGCTTCTCCAAGCTCCATTTTAATACATTTTATTCCTGTAACCCATCCCTTTTCATTGTGCAAGACTTCAACTGGATTTGTCAGCAGGTTGAAAATGATTCCCTCTTCCTTTGCGTGATGTACTTCCTCAGCTCTTGCTGGAAGCTCATCCTCGGATCTTCTATAAACAATATGCACATCAGCACCAAGTCTTTTTGCAGTTCTAGCAGCATCCATTGCCACATTTCCTCCGCCAACTACGGCTACACTTTTACCAACCTTAATTGGAGTATCATAATCTTCCCTAAATGCCTTCATTAGATTTGTTCTTGTTAAAAATTCATTAGCTGAAAAAACTCCATTTGAGTTCTCACCAGGTATATTCATAAATCTAGGAAGTCCAGCTCCAGTTCCAATGAATATGGCTTCAAAACCTTCATCATCAAGTAGCTGATCTATAGTTATAGTTTTTCCTACGATAACATCTGTTTCTATTTTCACACCAAGCTTTTTTAGATTATCTATTTCATGCTTTACAACCTTTTCCTTAGGTAGTCTAAATTCAGGAATACCATATGTTAAAACTCCACCTGGTTCATGAAGTGATTCAAAAATAGTAACTTCATATCCAAGCTTTGTAAGATCTCCAGCACATGTAAGTCCTGCAGGACCACTTCCAATTACAGCAATTTTTTTACCATTGTCAGGAAGCTTGCTTGTCAGGTTTACATTGTTTTCCCTTGACCAGTCTGCAACGAATCTTTCAAGTTTGCCAATTGCTATAGATTCTCCCTTAATACCAAGTATGCATTTTCCCTCGCATTGTACCTCTTGTGGACAAACTCTTCCGCATACAGCAGGAAGTGCACTATATTCAGCTATAACCTTAGCAGCATCTTCAAATTCTCTGTTTTTAACATGCTGTATAAATTTTGGTATGTTGATTGAAACAGGGCATTTTGGTGCACACATTGGATTTTTACAGTTTAAACATCTAGATGCTTCATTAACTGCTTCATCTTCGTTATATCCAAGGCAAACCTCTTCAAAATTCTTATTTCTTATATCAGGTGCTTGTTCTCTAACTAAAACACGTTCTTTAATCATTTTTTATCCCCTCTCTAGAAGCATTTGCATTCTTTTTCTTGTAATTTATGAGTTTCCTTAAATTCTTCGTCCTTAAAAATTGCCTGCCTTCTAAGTGCTTCATCAAAATCAACAAGATGGCCATCAAATTCTGGACCTTCAACGCATGAGAATCTAGTAACTCCACCAACTGTAACTCTACATGCACCACACATTCCAGTTCCGTCAACCATAATTGAATTTAAACTAACAATGGTTTTAATTCCTAATTCCTTTGTTGTTATGCATGCGTATTTCATCATAATCATTGGACCAATTGCAACTGCAACATCATATTTGTTACCTTCTTCAACTAGCTCCTTTAATTTTGCAGTACCAACACCTTTAAAACCATAGGAACCATCATCTGTACAAACAAAAACTCTTGCTCCAAGTGCCTTCATTTCTTCTTCAAATATTATTAACTCCTTAGTTCTGGCTCCAATTATCACGTCTGATTGAATACCATGCTGTGCAAGCCACTTAACTTGAGGATAAACTGGAGCAGTACCAAGTCCACCTGCTATAAATATAAATCTTGTATTTTTTAGTTTGTCAAGATCCTCGTGAACAAATTCAGATGCATTTCCGAGAGGACCAACAAAATTCTGAAAGAAATCACCAACCTTTAATCCATACATTTTACTTGTGGATGCTCCAATAACTTGAACAACAATTGTTACTGTTCCCTTAATTGCATCATAATCGCAAATTGTCAGGGGGATTCTTTCTCCCTTTTCATCCATCTTTACTATCACAAATTCACCAGGTAGTGCTGAAGCAGCAACTCTTGGAGCTTCAACTTCTAAAAGTATTATTTTTGGCGCAATTTCTTCTCGCTTGATAATTTTATACAAACCAATCACTCCCTATAATTTAATTTTAGATAAACGAATATAGCTATAACTATATACTGTAAAAAGATCTTGAAGATTGCTTACTTTTCCACCATATAAATTAAGTTTACCTAATGTTCATCTTAATATGATTTGTAATAAT
Organism: Clostridiaceae bacterium; assembly: GCA_041639705.1. Taxonomy (GTDB): domain Bacteria; phylum Bacillota; class Clostridia; order Clostridiales; family Caloramatoraceae; genus JARDZI01. The sequence continues at coordinate 3,498 of JBEQBT010000106.1, forward strand.
TTTATATATATATACATCGCACTAAAAGTCTTACATTGTGCCGAGCAAAATATCCAATCTTCAAGGATTTTTGTGAGAGCAGAATGTAATAGACTTTGTGCGATGTATATAGAAAGGGCAGGAAAAGAAAGCAAACTAAATAATGCTATTCTTTCCCTGTCCTTTTATCTGAGAGCGTTTTTTTAAATAAATAAAAATTACTCCGTGGATGCCCCAATAATGAGGTCTCTCCAGGGTTGTGTCAAATTACTGTATTAAACCTGAAAGCTTCAGAATAAACATATAGCATTATTTATTCCTTTCTCCTACGGTTACCTATACTGGGTATCTCCAACAATTTTCATCCACAAAATATTCAATTACTATTTAGTATATGATTAAATATGCAAAATTTCAATAAGAAATATTCAAAATTAAAAAATAAATACATTTAATTCATTATTATGTCATTATTATGCATTATTTTCCTTATTTTTATGCAATATGAAAAAATAAATCAAAGAAATTGTCCATACAAGAATTCCACTTAAACTGACTAATTGGGCTATTCTAAAGTTTCCAAGCATCAAACTGTCAGTTCTAAGACCTTCAATAAAGAATCTTCCAATGGAGTAAAGGCCAATATATGAAAATGCAGCAAGACCGGTTTTTTTTGATTTTTTTATGATAAAAATTAGTATTACAAATACTATTAGATCCCAAAGAGATTCGTATAAAAATGTTGGATGGTAGTATTGGCCATCTATGAACATACCTCTTCTAATAAATTCAGGAAAATGGTTTATAAATTCATTGGATACAGGGCCACCGTGGGCTTCCTGATTAAAAAAGTTACCCCATCTCCCAATTGCTTGGGCGATAATTAGTGATGGCGCTGCAGCATCTGCATATTTGAAAAAATTCAGCTTTTTTATTTTAGTGTATATTCCAGCAGCCAGTACACCAAAAATAACTCCACCATGTATGGCTAGTCCACCCAATCTAATATTTATTATTTCTGACAAATTATTTCTGTAATAGTCAAATTCAAATAACACATAGTAGAGTCTGGCTCCAATTATAGCAATTGGAAGTACTATTATTAATATGTCTAGAAGCTTATCATAGCTAATTCCTTTAAGCTTACAGGTGTAGTATGCAATAAGTATACCGGTTAACAATCCTAAAGCTATTAAAATTCCATACCACCTAATAGAAATGCCAAAAATTGAAAATGCAATTGGATTCATAGAAAATCCCCCTTATTAAAAAATATATTTACTCGATCTTATAATAATAGCACGATCTTATAATAATAGCAACTTATAGGTTATTATGCGCAAAATGAAAATTTATATAAAATTAAGTTCCTTTGTTGTAGTGGCTGATGCCCACATCAGCAAGGAAAGTAACGACTTACAGGAATTATTCAATTAATGTGGGTATTGCCATAAACCACAATGCCATGTCGATGTGGGAACATGGACCACTACGGGGTTGAATCTAGTTATGCATCATATGTTGTAATTGTTTAATTATAACATATATGTAGAATAAGAGGAAACAAGAAAAGACAAGCCATCTAGGCTTATCTTTCTAAAAACGCTTCGCCTATTTTGTATACATCTCCTGCACCCATGGTAATCAGGAGATCACCTTCTCTTAGATGACTTTTTAAATATTCCAATATCTTATCAAAGCTGTCAATGTAAATTGCATCCACGTCATTTTTACATACAGCATCACAAAGCATGCTGGAATTAATCTCATCTGTATACTTTTCTCTTGCAGCATATATATCAGCAAGTATGAGCTTTGTTACACCTTTAAATGCATTTGAAAACTCATTGAAAAGTGATATTGTTCTGCTGTAGGTGTGTGGCTGGAAAACACAATATAGTTTTTTGTGAGGATAGTTTTGAGCAGCCTTTATGGTTGCTATTACTTCCGTTGGATGATGAGCATAATCATCAATAACAACTATATCATCCACTTCCCCCTTTTTCTCAAATCTTCTTTGTGTTCCTCCATATTTTACAAGGCTCTTTTGCATATCATCATAGCTTATACCAAGATAATGACTGCATGCAATTGAAGCAAGTGCATTTAGCACATTATGAACTCCAGGAATAGATAGCTTAAACTTCCCAAATTCCACTCCATCTAAAAGAGCTGTAAAGGATGGGTGCCCCATGGAATCATAATTAATGTCAACTGCAGTAAAATTACCCTGGCTAATTCCATAGGTGAGGGTTTTGCAGCTAACTTGATTCATAATCATTCCAACCTTTTCATCCTCAGCACATCCAATTAAAAGTCCATTCTCAGGAATTAATTTAGCAAATTTCAAGAAGGTCTCATAGATTTCATTTATATCCTTATAATAATCTAAGTGATCAGCATCAATATTTAAAATTATGCCTATGTATGGAAAGAACTTTAAAAAGCTTCCCTTATATTCACATGCTTCAGCTACAAAATAAGGGCTTTTACCTGGCCTGGCATTTCCTCCAATTGCATCAACAACTCCTCCTACCATAATAGTTGGATCAAGTCCTGAATTAAGAAGAATTAATGATAACATTGAGGTAGCAGTGGTTTTTCCGTGGGAGCCAGAAACAGCAATAGCCTTAGAAAATTTTTTCATTATATATCCTAAAAACTCTGCTCTTGTATAGGTTGGAATTCCAAGCTTTCTTGCTTCTACTATTTCTGGATTGTCATCCTTTACTGCAGCTGTATACACAACCATGTCAGCTCCATGAATATTGGCTGGATCATGTCCTATATAGATTTTTGCTCCAAGTGACTCAAGTTTATTTGTTAGGTTGGATTTACTCCAGTCTGAACCTGAAACACTGTTACCATAAGCAATGAGTATTTCAGCCAAGCCACTCATGCTTATTCCACCGATTCCTATAAAATGAACTTTTTTATTAACATCAGAATAAATATCAAACATAATTCTTCACTCCTAATAAATTCCTAATATAAAGTATATACAAATTTATTATATCATAATCATAAAGCTTCTAATATAAAAATATGTTTCCAATGTAATACAATATATATATAAAATACTTGTAATGGTTAGTATGATAATTTAGAATGGGGTTAAGACATAAATTTTTATAAAAGCATCGGATAATCTTCAATAATCATAATAAAAATATGTATAAACCTCTAATATTATGACAAGAATATAAAAGTATGGATAGGATGTGATACCTTGGAACGTCTGCACAGGAAAGAAAGGGTAGCTGCAATACTTAAGGTTTTAGCTGACAACCCTAACAAAATATATAGCCTTGGACATTTCTCTGAGGTGTTTATGGCTGCCAGGTCTACATTAAGCGAAGACATAACAATAGCAAAAAGAGTAATAGAAAGCCTTGGAGAAGGATATGTTGAAACCATTCCAGGAGCTGCAGGTGGAGTAAGATATATACCAGGAATATCTAAAGAAGATGAGAATAGTCTAACTGAACAGCTAGGGAATATGCTTAAAACCAGTGATAGAATTATGCCAGGTGGATTTATATACATGAATGATGTAATTTGTTCCCCAGGAATTGCAAGCAGAGTAGGGATAATTTTTGCCCAAAAATTTAAGGACAAGGGTTCTGATTATGTTATAACCGTAGAAACAAAGGGAATACCAATTGCAATGATGACTGCAAGAGCTCTTAATGTTCCACTTATAATAGTAAGAAGAGACAACAGGGTTACTGAAGGCTCTACAGTTAGTATTAATTATGTATCTGGATCATCAAAGAGAATTCAAACTATGAGCTTATCAAAGCGTTCTGTAAAAAAAGGCAGCAAATGCATATTTGTAGATGATTTTATGAAAGCTGGGGGAACTGCTAATGGAATTATAGATCTAATGAAGGAATTTGAATGCAATGTCGTTGGAATTGGTGTGTTAGTAGAGAGCTCTACTTTGAATAAAAGATTAGTTGAGAATTATATATCAATAATGAAGCTAGAATCTATTGATGAGGAGAGTGGACAAATAAGTATAATACCTTCTATTAATTATTAAAGTTAAAATAAACTTAAAAAAATTCAAAATATTTAAATTATTAAGCAGGAATATTGAAATATTTAGAGAATTATAAAATAATAAGCATCTTGGAAGGTGGTGAAGTTATGCAAATTACAGATGTAAGGGTTAGAAAAATTGCTAATGAGGGAAAAATGAAGGCCATTGTTTCAGTAACTTTCGATAACGAATTCGTAGTTCATGATATCAAGGTTATAGATGGACAGAATGGACTTTTCATTGCTATGCCAAGTAGAAAGACTCCAGATGGAGAATTTAAAGACATAGCCCACCCAATCAATACCGAGACGAGAGAAAAGATACAAGCAGCTATTCTAGCAGAATATGAAAAAGTAAAAAATAATACTGAAACAGAAGTAGAAGCAGTCCAAGAATAAAAGGGAAGCGTGATGGCTTCCTTTTTTGTTGTGTAATAAAATATTCCATATATATATTTTCCTTTTTCGTTGAATTAAACTATATGATGCAATATAATGGAATAGGTTGAAATTATAACACGAATAGAGGTGCATTTATGGAGAATTGTTATGGTATTATACTTGCAGCTGGAGAAGGCAAAAGAATGAAATCCAAGCTTCCAAAGCCACTTCACAAAGTATGCGGTAAGCCCATGATTGACCATATAGTTGATGCATTAAAAAATGCAGGAGTAAATGATTCTATAGTTGTAGTTGGACACAAAGCAGAAATTGTAAAGGCACATTTAGGAGAAAATATTAAGTCAGTGTATCAGGAGGATCAATTAGGAACAGGCCATGCTGTTATGTGCTGCGAGGAATTTTTGAAAAACAAATCTGGAAGAGTAATAGTTCTTGCAGGAGATGCTCCATTAATAACATCTGAAACTATATCTAGAGTTTTTGAATATCATATTAAAAATGACTATTCAGCTACTGTATTAACTGCAGATGCATTAGATTCTACTGGACTTGGAAGAATAATAAGAAATGCCGAAGGAAATATTGAAAAAATAGTTGAGCATAAGGATGCATCCGAGGAAGAAAGAATGATTAAGGAAGTAAATTCTGCAAATTATTGCTTCAATATTGAAGATCTACAAGATGCTCTAAAAAAGATAGAAAATGACAATGCTCAAAAGGAATACTATTTGACTGATACTATTGAAATACTTAAAAGGTCAGGAAAAAAAGTAGGGGCTTATAAGACTGATTTTGTGGAATTTATGGCTGTAAATTCTAGAATGCAGCTCCAGGAAGCTAGCAATGCCATGAGGAGAAGAGTTCTTACAAGACTCATGGAGGATGGGGTTACAATAATAGATCCTGCATCTACCTATGTTGATATGGATGTAGTAATTGGAATGGATACAATATTATATCCAGGCACGATAATCGAAGGCAGCACTATAATTGGCGAAGAATGTATAATAGGTCCAAATTCCAGAATAGTTAGTAGCGTAATAGGAAATGGAGTTGAGATTCAAAACTCAGTAGTACTTGAAAGCAAGGTAAATGACAATTCAAAGGTCGGACCATTTGCATATATAAGACCTGAAAGTGAAATTGGCAGCAATGTAAAAATTGGTGACTTTGTTGAGATTAAGAAATCAAAAATAGGTGATAAAACAAAGGTTTCACATCTAACCTATATTGGAGATTCGGAAGTAGGAAAAGGATGTAATTTTGGCTGCGGAACAGTGGTTGTCAACTATGATGGTACTAACAAGTACAAGACTAAGATTGGAGATAATGCATTTATTGGGTGTAATTGTAACCTTATTGCTCCTGTTGAAGTTGGAAACAATGCATATCTTGCAGCTGGTTCAACAATTACTGACAATGTCCCAGATGGCGCCCTTGCAATAGCCAGGGAAAGACAAGTTAATAAAGAAGGATGGGTAGAAAAGAAAGGAATCTGGAAAAAATAACTTAGGAGGATTTAATTATGATTAATCACGGCAAGAACATTAAGATTTTCACGGGTAATTCTAATCCTGAGCTTGCACAGGAGATTTCATCAATTGTAGGTGTTCACATTGGGGAAGCTGAAGTTGGAACATTTAGCGATGGAGAAATATCTGCGAACATCAATGAGACTGTAAGAGGCGCTGATGTCTTTGTAGTGCAGTCGACCAATGCTCCTGTGAATGATAATTTAATGGAACTATTAATAATGATGGATGCATTTAGAAGAGCATCTGCAGGAAGAATTACTGCTGTAATCCCATACTATGGATATGCAAGACAGGATAGAAAGGCAAAGGCAAGGGACCCAATTACAGCAAAGCTTGTTGCAGATTTAATAACAACTGCCGGTGCAGACAGAGTGCTTTCAATGGATTTACATGCAACACAGCTTCAAGGATATTTTAATATACCTGTGGATCACCTTTTAGGAGCACCTATACTTTCAAAGTATTTCCAGAGTTTAAACCTATTTGGAGATGATATAGTTGTCGTGTCCCCTGATATTGGTGGAGTAACAAGAGCAAGAAAATTTGCTGATAGACTTCATTCATCTATTGCTATCATAGATAAAAGAAGACCAAAGGCTAATGTATCAGAGGTTATGAATGTTATTGGAGAGGTAAAGGGTAAGACAGCAATACTTATCGATGACATGATTGATACTGCAGGAACCATAACACATGGTGCTAATGCATTACTAGACCTTGGAGCAAAGGATGTTTATGCATGCTGCACTCATGGGGTGTTATCTAATCCAGCAGTAGAAAGACTTGAAAAATCAGTAATAAAGGAAGTAGTAATTCTTAATACAATAGCACTTCCTACAGAAAAGAAGATTAGCAAAATAAAAGCTTTATCAGTTGCCCCTGTATTTGCAGAAGCAATTAAAAGAATATATGAAGACCTTTCAATAAGCACTATATTTGATTAAGAAATAAAAAGTGGCTGTTGCAAACTATTAAAAAGTAACTTTTTCATATAAAAATTTATGGCTGTCATCCTGAACGTAGTGAAGGATCTTAGGATTCTTCACTACGTTCAGAATGACAGCTTTTTTATTATATATTTTTCTGCCTACTGCAAATTCAAAATATTCATGAAAAATACATAATTAGTGAAAAAATAATACTAATAATAATG
>JBEQBT010000107.1:0-10607 GCA_041639705.1 Clostridiaceae bacterium
CCTACAAACATAATAATAGTTGGAGGATTGGTGGTTGTATTTAGTTTACTTTCTGTTTTCCCCATGAGTGCTATTAGTTCTTCGTTAACTATTTTTATAATGTGCTGACCTGGAGTCAAGCTTTCCATTACATCAGCGCCTACTGCTCTTTCGCTTACTACATTAATAAAATCCTTTACAACCTTATAGTTAACATCTGCCTCAAGAAGTGCCATTTTGACTTCTCTCATTGCTTCCTTAACATCTTTTTCAGTTAACTTTCCTTTGTTTTTTAATTTTTTAAATGCAGATTGCAGTTTAGAAGTTAACCCTTCAAAAGCCATTCCAAACCCTCCTATTACATTTCGATAATTTCATCTACTAAAGCTATTGCCCTATTCAAATCATCCTTAGGATTATAGTTTATCAATATTTTTTTAATGTCCATAAGTTTTTCCTTCTGCAATAGAAATCTATTTATAAGTCCAAGTTCCATTTCATATTTTCTTAAAATTTTTTCACTTCTCTTTATTATGTCAAATGCTGCCTGTCTTGAAGTGTGAAGTTCTTCTGAAATTTCCCCCAGGGACATATCTTCTTCAAAATAATAGGACATAACCTGCTTTTGCTTTTCAGTTAGTAAGGCACCATAAAAATCAAGATGTAAAGACATTTCACTAATTTTATCTATCATTTTAACACATCCCTTAATGATAATAGCAAAATTTTTATATGGTGTCAAGTACTTTTACTTAACATATAAAAAACTTAGAATATGTGCTGTTAAAAACCTAAAATCAAAATATTGCATCTACAAATGCTTTAGGGTCAAATTCCTGTAAATCATCTATACCTTCTCCTACTCCAATCATCTTAACAGGTATACTTAATTCATCGTTTATTGCAATAACAACTCCGCCCTTTGCAGTTCCATCAAGCTTAGTCAATATGAGTCCATTTACATCAGCAACTTCAATAAATTCCTTCGCTTGAAGTAGTGCATTCTGTCCAGTGGTTGAATCAAGTACTAGTAAGGTTTCTCTATATGCATTTGTATATTCTCGATCAACTACCCTATTAATTTTTCTTAGTTCCTCCATAAGATTTTTTTTGTTATGAAGTCTCCCTGCAGTATCACATATTAATATATCAATATTTTTTGCCTTTGCAGATTGTATAGCATCATATATTACCGCAGCTGGGTCTGAGCCTTCCTTATGCTTAATAACCTCAACACCAGCTCTCTGACCCCATATTTCTAGCTGATCAATAGCTGCAGCTCGGAATGTATCTCCAGCTGCAAGCATCACTTTATATCCTTCATTTTTTAAATGAAATGCAATTTTTCCAATTGATGTTGTCTTTCCTACTCCATTAACCCCAACAACCATATAAACTGCTGGTGTTCTCTCTGGAATAATATTCTTCGTCTCGTTTCCAGTAATTTCAACAATTATTTCCTTTATCAATTCTTTTACCTTATCAGCTTCGTTTATTTTTCTTTCTTTTATTCTTTTTCTAAGCATTTCAATTATTTTAGTTGTAGTTTTTACCCCAATATCAGAAGTAATCAATATTTCCTCAAGCTCTTCAAACAACTCTTCATCTATATTTTTATTAAAGCTTAATAAATTTTCAACCTTTTCAGTAATATTATTTCTTGTTTTAGATAAGCCTTCTTTTAATTTATCAAGCCAGCTCATTTCTAAATTCCTCCTTTAATCTTAATGATATCATTTTAGACACGCCTTTTTCTTCCATTGTAACACCATATAGAGCATCCGCAACAGCCATTGAACCTTTTCTATGGGTTATCATTATAAACTGAGTGTTAGTTGAATATTCCTTTAAAAATTTAGAAAATCTGTTTACATTTGCATCATCTAATGCAGCTTCTATTTCATCTAACACACAAAATGGAGAGGGTTTCATTTTAAGAATAGCAAACACAAGTGCTATTGCGGCAAGTCCTCTCTCACCACCAGATAGCAATGACAAGCTTTGAAGCTTTTTACCTGGTGGCTGAACAATGATTTCGATTCCAGTATTTAATACGTCATCTCCCTCAAGTTTCAAATCAGCATATCCACCTCCAAATAGTTCCTTGAATGTTGAGCTAAAGTGATCTCTAATGATTCTAAAGCCATCAATGAATTGTATCTCCATTTTCTTAGTAATTTCATCAATCATGGTAAGAAGTGTTTCCTCTGCACTGCATAAATCTTCCTTTTGTAAAGTTAAGAAATTATATCTTTCAGTAACTCGTTTGTATTCTTCAATAGAATTAACATTAACATCTCCAAGCTCTTTTATTCTGGTTTTCAGTACGGTTAACCTTTTATTTGCTTCTGTCATGTTACTAAGTGTTCTTCTATATTTAACCGCTTGAGCAATACTTAACTCATACTCATCCCATAATTTATTAACATACATCTCTATTTCTGCTTCAAGCTTTGATGTTGACATCTCAAATTTATGTATTGACAACACCACTGAGTTTATTTCCTCTTCCATGTTTTTTAGGCATTTTTCCTTATACTCAATATTATCAGATTGAGCTTTTATATTTTCATCAATACTTGCTGCTCTGTTTTTAATTAATTCAATGTTATTTCTAATTTCATATATTTCATTAGAGTTTTCTAAAATATCATTAATTGTAACCTGAGTTTTTACTTGATTTTCTTCAATTGCTTCCTTATAGCTGCAGATTTTTTCATAAAAACTATTTCTCTCAGTTTGGAGCTTTAGTATCTTATTTTCAACAGACTCAATGGATTTATTAATTTCAGCAGCTAGTATTTTTTCCTTTGTTATATCCTGCCAAATACTTTCTTTTTCTGATTGGTAATTCTTTTGTTCTGTTTGAAGCTTCTCTATTTCTTTTTCAACTTCTAAATGATTTAAGTTTATTTTATCAAGTTCTATACTATTACTTTTTAAAAATTCATCATTAGCCATTAGTTGATTTTCAATATGAAGAATTTCTACATTTATATCCTTGATTTCTTCATTATAAGAATTCAACTGCTCATTTAAAACTTTGATTCTATTTTGTTCAGTTTGAAGGTTAACAGTTATATTTTGAATATCTTTACTAATAATATTTTGAAAACTTCTATTTGTAGTTATTTCATTGGAATTATTTACCAGATTACCTTCAATAACATAAAGATTATTCTTTTCATTTTCAACTCTGCTCAGGAGTTCACCAATTTCATTTTTTCTTGAAAAAATACCACTACCCTTTGAATTAATGCTTCCCCCGGTAAATGATCCTCCTGTATTAATAATATCACCATCTAGAGTTACTATTCTAAATGAATAATCAATTGATTTTGCTATTACTCCTGCATTTTCCAGATTGTCGCATACTAATACCCTTCCCAGTAAACTTGACAATATATTCTTAAATTTATTATCAAAGCTTACAATCTCAGAAGCAATTCCAAGATATCCCTTTGTATTTGTTACCCCTTTATTTAAATTTATCACTCTCGGTTTTATAGTTGAAAGAGGAAGAAAGGTTGCTCTACCTTGGTTATTCTTTTTTAAAAAGTTTATAAGCATTCCTGCTGTTTGTTCATTATCTACAACAATGTTCTGAACTGCAGGACCCAGTGCAATTTCAAGTGCAGTTTCATATCCCTTTGGTACAGAAATTAAATCACTTACTACTCCATATACTCTTTTATCCCCATTGTAACTATTTATGACACTCTTAACTGCTCTATTAAATCCCTCCATGTCCTTTTCCATATCGATAAGAGTATTATGTCTAGCTTCAATAGTTTTTAACTTATCAAAGGTTTGGTTTCTTATACTTGTAAGTTTCTTGTTTTCATCCTCTAAAAGTGCGACTTTATTTATTACTATTTCATACTCACCTTTTAATTTTTCAATCTTTTTGTTGTCCTCTTCAATAATCTTTTCATACTTTGTAATCTCACCAGTCAAATTTTCAAAGGCTTCTTTTTTTGTTTTTTCATCTTTTTCAAGCTGTTTTTTTCTATTATTAAGATTATCAATCATTACTTTAGAAGTATTAATTTTATTATTTAAATGAGAAACATTTTTTAACAATTGAATAGCTTCAGATTTATTATTCTCCATTAATTCCTCATGCTCTAAGGATTTCCGATTTACTATCTCAAACCTCTTGTTAATACTATCCAGCTCTTTTTTTCTTTCTTTCAATTCCATTTCTGTATTCTCTTTTTCATTTAAGAATACAGCTTCTTCCATACCCAAATTACTAATTAAACCCTCTAACTCAAATGACTCTCTCTCAAGTCTTTCTTTTTCCTTAATGAAATTTTCTCTTCTTTCTTCTAAAAGCTTAAGGCTTCCCTGTCTATTTTCTAGAATCTTTTCTGCTTCAAATTTATTATTATTTGTACACTCAAATTCATTTTCTAATGTCTTTAACTTAACCTTCAAGCTCTCTATTTCAACTACAAGTTCCTGTTTATTCTTATCATAATTATTTTTGCTTTGGCATAACTCCTGGATATTTCCATTTATTTTATCAAGTTTTGACTTTGAAGCTTCAAAATTGGTTAATATGATACTTATCTCTAATTCCTTTAACTCCTCTCTTAAATCCAAGTACTCTCTTGCTACCTTGGATTGCTCCATAAGAGGTTCTATTTGTTCCTGAAGCTCATTTATAATATCAGTAATTCTAGCAAGGTTTTGTTTCGTATTATCTAATTTCTTTTCAGCTTCTAGTTTTCTTACTTTATACTTAACAATGCCGGCTGCTTCTTCAAAAATATTTCTTCTATCTTCAGATTTTGTACTTAATATTTCATCTATTTTACCCTGACCTATTAGTGAATAGCCATCCTTTCCAATACCTGTATCCATGAATAATTCAACTATATCCTTAAGCCTGCATGGACTATTATTAAATAGATACTCACTCTCACCAGATCTATATAGTCTTCTGGTAACTGTTATTTCACTATAATCAAATGGAAGAACACCACTTGTATTATCTATGGTCAATAATACTTCAGCACATCCTAAGGATTTTCTGTTCTCTGTACCTGCAAATATTACATCTTCCATCTTTCCACCACGAAGTGTTTTTGCACTCTGCTCGCCTAAAACCCATCTAATAGCATCTGAAATATTACTTTTTCCACTACCGTTTGGTCCAACTATAGCTGTAATTCCTTCTCCGAATTCTAAATCTACCTTTTCAGCAAAGGATTTAAAACCTCTTACCTCAATTCTTTTTAGATACATACAGCTCCCCCTCTTATGGATATCTATTGCTAAGAACAACTTACCTAGCTTTTAATTTGCTATAATAGCTATTTTAATAAAATCTACAAAATACCTATACATATGAAATATTAAAAAGAGATCTACCCGGGTGGATAAATCCCTTCAAAATTCGAACTCCTTTTTTAATAATAAAATTTATTTTATTCATTGTCAACTTATTGATTAAAATATCAAAAGGCCTGCGATGCAGGCCTTTGATTATAACTTCTATTATCTTGGTTCAACAATAAACTTGATTGCAGTTCTTTCTTCCCCTTCAATCATAATTTCAGCGAAAGCAGGAATAACAACCAAATCGATTCCATTAGGTGCTACAAAACCTCTTGTAATTGCTATTGCTTTAACAGCTTGATTTACTGCGCCTGCTCCAACAGCTTGTAACTCCGCAGTAGCTCTTTCTCTTAAAACTGCTGCAAGAGCCCCTGCTACGGCCTTTGGTTGAGATTGAGCAGATACCTTTAATATTTCCATCAACAACTCCTCCTCCAATAACTTTTATGTAGGTTATGTAGTTTATTATTCTATGTATCCTTTGAAATTCCTTCTTTTCTTAACAATATTTACATATTCATTTGTCGACATCATTATTTGTTTTTCGCCATCACTTATTACTATTGAACCCTTTTCCCAATTGTAGTCTTGTCGTATTTTGATTTTTTTTGACGCATAAAACTTCATCTTGTTATAAAATATTTTTTTCCCATTTGCATAAAGCTTAGAAATATCTTTAGGATATACGCTAATTATTAACTCTTTTGAATTAATAAAATGCTTTTCTATAACTGTACTTATCATATCATTTAGAATTGTTGATTCAACTAACTCCCTAAATGCAGGATGAAACGGACCTCCAATTACATCCCTACCTATATTTATTTCTTCTGTAGGTTGAAGCCCTATTCTTATGATTTGTATATTTTCGTTCATAAATTCTATATATAGTTTTTTAGAAATTTCAACTGCATCATCTACAGAAAGTGGTTTATAAAAACCTTTATTATACATATACTCCATATATGTATCTCGTATCACCAGAGCTGGATAAATTCTCACAAAATCAGGTTTCAACTTTATAATTTCATTGGCTGTGTATAAATCCTTTTCTTCACTATCTCCAGGCAGTCCTAACATCATTTGGAGTCCAAGCTTTACATTATATTTTTTAATCAGTATGGAAGCATTAATAACATCCTCTGAACTGTGCCCTCTTTCAGATAATTTTAATACCTCATCGTCCATAGATTGAACACCTAGTTCAATTACTCCGACATTGTACTTGACTAAATTATCTAGTATGTATGGATTTATATAGTCAGGTCTGGTTGAAAGTCTAATGGCATCAATTTTTCCATTAATATATGCTTCCTTTGCTGCCTGCATTAGTTCATTTTGATAATCTATTGGTATGCCTGTAAAACTTCCACCAAAAAAAGATACCTCAATATATGAATTTTCTCTATTGATTGTTTCAAGATATTCATTGATTGTCTGGACTACATCATTATATCTAATCTCTTTTTCTACTCCTGTTATTCTCTTTTGATTGCAAAATATACAATCATGAGGGCAGCCCTTATGAGGAACAAATATTGGTATTATATAGTAATTCCTATTCAACTTCACCAACTCCTAATGAGTTTAATGCTTCCTTTGCAGCATTTTGTTCGGCTTCCTTTTTACTTTTCCCTACTCCACTTCCATAGCGTTTGTTATTAATATATACTTCTGTTTCAAATACTTTGTTGTGGTCCGGACCACTTTCACTAACAATCATGTACTTAATAACAGCTAAAGTGCTTTTTTGAGCATATTCCTGAAGCCGTGTCTTATAATCATTATAGTTCTTTCCCTTACCAGTAATTTCAATTTTACTAGATAAATTGCTTATAATAAATTCCTTCACAATTTCAATACCCTTATCAAGATATATTGCTGCAATTATTGCTTCACAAGCATCTGCAATTAGAGAATCCTTTTCTCTTCCTCCTGAAAGCTCTTCACCCTTTCCAATTCTTAAATATTGGTTTACTGTAAGCTTTCTTGAAATCTCTGCGAGGGAAGACTCACATACCACTCCCGCTCTTATTTTAGTAAGCTTTCCCTCAGGTTTATTTTTATATTTTTTGTAAAGGTATTCACTTACAACTATACTTAGCACAGCATCCCCTAAAAATTCAAGCCTTTCATTATGATGGTTGTATGAAAGATTATGCTGATTTGCATAGGAAGTGTGTGTTAGTGCATTATCAAGTAAATCAATATTATCAAAATTAACCCCTATTATATTTTGGAACTCTAACAGCTTATTTTTTCTTTCGCTATTCATTTCAATTCTCCAATCATACTTATGAATGTCATAGGTCAAAGGTCACCCTATTTTATTATTTGACTTTTTACTTATGACATCCATTTTATTTATAATATATGGAGGCAGGGATTTTAATCCCAACCTCCAAAAGATACTTAATATTTTTTCATAACAATAACAGCATTGTGTCCACCAAAACCAAATGAATTTGACATTCCATAATTCACAACCTTTGAAATTGAATTATTTGGAACATAGTTTAAATCACAGTCCTCATCAACAGTATTGTAATTTATTGTTGGAGGTATAATATTATTCTTTATGGTTAATGCAAGAATAACTCCTTCAATTCCACCAGATGCCCCTAAAAGATGACCTGTCATTGATTTTGTTGAACTAATAGGTACTTCAAATGCTCCCTCTCCAAATACCTTTTTAATTGCAAGAGTTTCAAATTTGTCATTATAACCTGTTGATGTTCCATGTGCATTAATATAACTAATATCCTTACTATTAACTTGAGCATCATTTAAAGCTAATTCCATTGCATAGGCTGCACCATTGCCATCAGGGTCTGGAGAAGTCATATGGTATGCATCACAGCTTGCTCCATAGCCAACTATTTCTGCATATATTTTTGCTCCTCGATTAACAGCATGCTCTAATTCTTCAATTACTAGTATACCTGCGCCTTCACCCATTACAAAACCATCTCTGTTTTTATCAAATGGTCTGGAAGCTGACTTGGGATCAGTATTAGTTGACAGAGCTTTCATAGAACTAAAGCCTGCAAGAGCCATAGGTGTTATGGCTGCTTCTGTACCCCCAGTAATCATAATATCCGTTTCTCCCCGCTGAATTACCTTAAAAGCATCTCCAATTGCATTTGTCCCTGAAGCGCAAGCTGTAACAATTGTTTCATTAACACCCTTAGCACCTAATACCATTGCTACCTGTCCTGCAGCCATATTAGCTATCATCATTGGAACAAAAAAAGGACTTACTCTTTTAGCACCTTTTTCTTTATAAACAGCTACTTGTTCTTCAAATGTTTCGATTCCGCCAACTCCACATCCAAGAATTACTCCCATACGTTTCTTATCAATAGTATTAGTATCAATTCCTGAATCCCTAATAGCTGACATAGCAGCTCCTATAGCATATTGGGCATTTCTATCCATTCTTCTAGCTTCTTTTTTATCAATATATTCTTCAATATTAAATTTCTTAACTTCTCCACCTATTTTAACATTAAATTGTTCTGTGTTGAATCGCTCTATAAAATCTATACCACATACGCCATTAATAATATTATTCCAAAAATGATTTATATCATTACCTAACGAAGAAACAACACCTAAACCTGTAATTACAACTCTTTTTTCCATTTTCATCCTCCTTATTTTAGAGGATCAGGTAATTTTAACGGTTATATATGTTAACTATATATTTTGCTTTAATGATTTTACATTTAAAAAATCATTAATGCAAAATATTTTCCTTGATTCATATAATGCAATAAATACCTTTATATAAAATCTTTATTGCATTATATATATTTAATAATAAATTCATTTTAAAAGCCCCGAATAAATTCGGGACTAAAACTACATGTCGGTGTGTTCTTTTATATAATTTACAACATCACCAACTTTTTGAATTTTTTCTGCTTCTTCGTCTGGTATTTCAATGTTGAATTCATCCTGCAAATCCATTATAAGTTCAACAACATCCAAAGAATCAGCCCCTAGATCATCCATGAATGATGACTCCATTGTTACTTCATCCGCATCAACACCTAAAATATTTGAAACTATTTCCTTTACCTTTTCAAATATCATCAAGCTCACCTCCCTTCAAATGACTCACATATAATATATTACATAACCATTCCTCCGTCAACATTTATTACCTGACCCGTTATATAATTTGATTCATCCATTGCCAAAAATATCGCTGTAAATGCAATATCCTCTGGATTTCCTTCTTTTTTCATTGGAATCTTTGCTAATATTTCATCCTTTACCTTTTCTCCTAGGATATCTGTCATTCTTGTTACTATATAACCAGGTGCAATAGCATTTACTGTTATGTTTCTGGTAGCAAATTCCTTTGCCGCAGATTTTGTCAATGCAATAACACCCGCCTTGGATGCTGCATAGTTTGCTTGGCCTATATTACCTGTAATACCAACTACTGAAGCCATGTTTATTATTCTTCCACTCTTTTGCCTTATCATATGCCTAGAAATACATTGGATTGTATTAAATGTCCCCTTTAAATTTATATTAATTACCATATCAAAATCCTGAGGGGTCATTTTCATTAATAGTGTATCTTTTGTTATTCCAGCATTATTTACAAGAATATCTATTCTATTATACTTTCCAATTACATATCCAACCATACTCTCAACATCCTTATAGTTTGATACATCACACTTTATAGCCTCAGCAGCACCACCATTTTGAATAATTTCTTTAACCACCTCAGAAGCTCCTGTAATATTACCACTGTAGTTAATTATAACTACAGCACCTTCCTCAGCGTATTTTAAAGCTATTGCTCTTCCAATTCCAGAGGATGCACCAGTAATTAGTGCAATCTTGTTTTCAAGTCTCATTATATTCCCCTCACATTATTTAAAATCATTTAGAAGCTTTTCTAATGACTTTATATCTTCTACATTGTAAATAAGTTTAGATTTATCAATTTTCTTCACAAAATTAATAAGAGTTCTACCTGGGCCAACTTCAACAAATCTTTCTATTCCTTCATCTATTAACTGATTTATATTTTCCTCCCACCTAACAGATGAGGATATTTGATTTTTCAATTTATTTATTGTGTTATTCCTATCATCATCATAATAATGGTTATCGTAATTTGCTATAATTCTTTTTTTTGGTGCATTTAGATGGTATTTTTTTATTTCTTTTTCTAATTCTTTTCCAGCCTCATTTAATAAGCTCGAATGAAATGGACCACTAACATTCAGCATTATCATTTTTAATGCTCCCATATT
>JBEQBT010000108.1:0-10592 GCA_041639705.1 Clostridiaceae bacterium
GAGTGTTGTTATCATGATGAAAGTTAGAGTAAAGGTGATTTCTGTCTAACTGAATAGGGGATCAGAAGAATTTAGTTAAACACAGCCCTAGCATTGGGTATATTTGTGTTGCCTTCTGATCAAAATTGATGTAACCGTCACCTGAATGACATATATAAACCCTTAAGGGTCAGGCAGCACGATTGTTATCGTGTTTTTTTATTGCTTGAAATTATATGGTCCCGTGGATGGTAACTGTCCACGGGATTTTTATGTCTGTTTTTAAATTTAACTTAGCTGCACTGCTAAGTCAAAGATCAAGCATGTAATTACAGATAAACAGGTGACTAAAAGTTTAATGTAAAAAAGATAATGTAAAGGAGGTGTTCACGTTGAAAATCTTAAGACATTCTTCAATAACAGGAAGTATAAAATTTGAGGAGGTTTTCATTAGTGAATTACAGAAATGGGAAGGAAATATTGCCAGCTAGATTATTAGAGGAGCTTCAAAAGTATATTGAGGGAGAAATAATATATATACCAATAAAGAGTGAATCAAGGGCAGCCTGGGGTGCCATGAACGGAACCAGGGGACAGCTTGATGTGAGAAATAGGGAAATATACAAATTGTATAAAACCGGTACTGGAATATATGAATTAGGAGAAATGTACAGACTGTCAGAGGACAGTATAAGAAAAATAATAGTTAAACAAAACCAACAATATGCAAGAGCTAATGGTTAATAAAGAAAGATGGGTTATTAGATCCAGCAAGACTTGTAAACCACAACAGAATACAGCTTGAAATCAAACGCTTCGAAAGAAAACATGCAAGAATAAAGAGAATGGTCGAAAAGAAAAACAAGAAGGATTCTAAAAAAAATCAGGTTAGAAATAAAAGGATTGATGCGCTTGAGTATTAGGTGTCTACTGGAATATGAGCCAAAACAAATCTATTAAAAATATAAGACTTCGAGTTGCAAAATCAAATGTTGATGCTAAAAGACTATATGAAAGAAATAATTTTGCTGAGATAGCTTGTTTTGCAGAACACACATATGCCTAAGCATAAAAAATTAATTTTACCTAAATTTATGATACAATATTATTAAGTTAAATTTTACCACTTTATATACAATTATTATAGAAAATCTATTATGTATAAAGTGGAATTATCGGAGGGGTTAAAATGGAAAGAATAATTTCCTACTATGGATTGGTATGTGCAGAGTGTCCAGCTTATGTTGCAAAGAGGGACAATGATAATGAAAAGAGAATAATGACTGCAAAAGCTTGGTCAAGTGATACATTTGTAGTTAATCCTGAGGATGTAAGCTGTGATGGAT
Source organism: Clostridiaceae bacterium (assembly GCA_041639705.1). Lineage (GTDB taxonomy): Bacteria > Bacillota > Clostridia > Clostridiales > Caloramatoraceae > JARDZI01. The sequence goes on from JBEQBT010000108.1 coordinate 1,326, forward strand.
GCCTTACTGTTGATGGAGAACTGTTTAAATACTGTGGTGAATGTAATATAAGAGAGTGTGGTACTGAAAGAAAAGTTGAAAACTGTGGGGCATGCTCTGACTATGGATGTGAGAAAATTAAGTTTCACACTGACAGATCACCAGAATCAAAGGCAATTCTTGATGAAATTAATAGGAATAGATATATAAAATGATTATTAGCTTTAGGGTTTTCTTAGAAATAGCAGTGCCAATCTGGGTAATCTTTAGGATAATTAAAATAAAGCAAATAGAAATCAAGAATTTATTGATCCATGAGATAGTAGTCAATTTACTATTTATATATCTTTTATATTTGGCTCAAATGACTATATTCCCATTAAATATAGGTGTTTCTTTTGAAAGAAGTGTTAGCCTAATTCCATTCAAAACCATAATGCAGTTTATCCCAATATTATTGAAGAATGGATTGATGACAAACACAGGGAACCCCCATTTAAATGAAGGAGCAATTAATATCATAGGAAATGTTGTAGTGTTTATACCAGTTGGAATACTTATACCGCTGATAAGTGTAAGGGTTAGAAGATTTAAAGCTACTGTCATTCTTGGATTTACTACTTCATTTGCCATAGAAATACTTCAATTTTTATTTGTTGAGGGAAGGGCAATGGATGTGGATGATTTGATACTAAATACACTTGGAGTGGTTATTGGGTGGTGTATTCTTAAAACAATAAAATTTTTAATAGGAAGAAATCATGAGAGTATCATTGGTTGATACTCTCTTTGTTATACAGGAGATTTGCTTGCGTTACATAAAGTGGATATAATAGACTTGTAATAATTAATAGAATTAAATGGCACAGAAAGCATAAAACATAAAACAATTTTTTTGAGAAGGTGCTTAATTTTGTATCTGGATGAGTTGAAGAGAAAACTGAGAAGCTTAAAGAAGCTTGAAATAACGATAAGGTTTAGCAATAGAGTATTATCCGGAAGAGAACAATTTGTGTGGGACAAGTTCTTCTCTACAAAAAAAGATGGAGAAACCTTTGTGAAGTATAACATGAAACAACTTTTAGCAATGGACAGAGAAGAGATAAAGGAAGTGTTTGATGAATTCTTTTACCATGTATATTTTCAATATTATAGTGAGAATGGAATCACACTAAATGATCTGTATGATCCTAACCTTTTATCTATGCTGGGGCTTTCTGAAGGGGCAACAATGGAGGATATCAAGAAGAAATTTAGAGAACTCGCACTTAAATATCATCCTGATAAGGGTGGGGATAGTGAGAAATTTATTAAAATTTTAGATGTATATAAAAGGCTCACTGAGAAATAGCCTTCAGACTAAACTTAGTCTGAAGGCTATTTTTGTTAGTAAATAATAATATTAAATGCAGGCATGTAATATAACTAACCACTCATGAATCTATGATTATTTATATGAAAATACTCAAAAAATGTAACATCCTAGCAGTTGTTGAATATATTGTACCAAGAAAAGGAGATACCATATTTCGACATATACATGCCTGATAAGGCAAGTTTTACTTTTAAAATAATAAATTTTAGGAGGGGTATTTATGCCATTTGGAAGTCATGGTTTCAATCCTTTTGTACTAATCATTCTTATTCTAATTGTTTTACAATGGTTTAGAGTAGGATGTGATAGAGGTGATAGGGATCCTGAAAGAGGTCTTGTGAATAACGGTGGTCTCTTCATAATTGCAATATTCCTGCTGGCTGCATGTGCATGTAAAGGAAACTATCGAATGATGCCACCAATATCACCTATTAGATATAGTCAATGCTAAAAAGATGAAAATGATTATCCAATTTCATTGATATAATATCATATATTAAATATTAGGGGGGTATTTTATGTATCCTGATGATTATTCGGCATATTATTCTAATTACGGAGGATATGATGGGTACAATATGTATAATATGTATAATATGTATAATATGAGTGGGTATGATGACCCTGATCCTGATCCTGACGGATGGGGAGGGGACTGGAGATTTAGGAGAAACTTCTTCTTTCCATTCTTCCCATTCTTCTTCTTTCCATTCTTCTTCAGACGCTTTTTTTAGTGAGTTATCTGGGGGTATGCAATATGTGTTACACAGTTGTATACCCTTCTCTTTTTTAAATGATAAAATTTATCTGATATTTTAAAAACAATTGTTAAAGGGGTATAATATATTAAAGAGAAAAAAAGTCAGGAGAGATGAATATGACAAAGTTATCACGAAATTATCTATGCTGGTGCGGCAGCGATAAGAAATATAAGAACTGTCACTTGGAAGAGGATGAAATGCTCAGAGATTTTGAAGATCAGGGATATTTTGCACCACCTAAGGATGTATTTAAAACAGAGGAACAGATTGAAGGCATTAGAAAAAGTGGTAAGCTTACTAAACGCATATTGGATATGGTTGAGGAAAGAATAAAGGCTGGAGTATCTACAAATGAAATCAACAGCTGGGTACATGAATATACAATTCAAAATGGAGGAATTCCAGCACCTTTGAACTATGAGGGCTTTACTAAAAGTGTCTGCACTTCAATTAATAATGTAATATGTCATGGTATACCTAATGATCATGAAATATTAAAGGATGGAGACATTATAAATGTAGATGTAACTACAATATTAGATGGATACTTTTCTGATGCAAGTAGGATGTTCATTATAGGAAATGCTTCTGAAAAAGCAGTTAAGCTTGTGAATGCTGCAAAGGAATGTCTATACCTTGGAATCAGAGAAGTCAAGCCCTATAAGGACCTAAATGCCATTGGAGATGTTATAGAGGATTATGCTAATTCAATGGGATTTTCTGTTGTAAGAGATTTGTGTGGCCACGGAGTTGGAATTGAGTTCCACGAAGAACCTCAGGTGGATCATTATAGAAAAAATGAAAAAGGTCTTATTATGATTCCAGGAATGGTATTTACAATTGAGCCTATGATAAATGAAGGAAGCTATGAATGTAACTTCCTAGATGATGGATGGACAGTTCTAACAAAGGATGGCGGTTTGTCCGCACAATGGGAACATACTATATGCGTTACTAAGGATGGGGTCGAAATTTTAACCGATTAGTACTATTAGCGGATTTTTTAACAATTGATGGCACCTACCAATAGAACAACTACGGATGTTTAAGTAAAATTCGGGAAAATATTGATTTACTGAGTTTGAAGTATCAGATGAAGATATTATCGATACTAATGGAAACTATGGAGATCATTCAATTAATGTAAATATTTACACTATGAATTATCATCTTCTATCTTAGGAAAGCTAACTATGTATTATGTAAAACTATTTAAGTTAGGAAGGTGAAATGAATGGGAAGTCTTTTCTCAGCAAAAGGTAGAATTAACAGAGCAAGATATTTTGGGTATATGGTTCTTTTAAATATCTTAGTTGGGGTAATTAGTACAATAATTCAGACCGCAGGAAGTGGAGTGGTTTTAGCAATAGGAATCATCCTATTGCTGGCATCTAGCATTGTGGATATATTCATAGTAATTAAAAGGTTACATGATTTAAATAGACCAGGGATTCATTTTCTGCTTCTTTTAATACCCTTATATAATATTTATTTAGCATTTTTATTGTTGTTTAAGAAGGGAACAGAAGGACCAAACAAGTATGGAGAGGATCCATTAAGGCGATAAAAGGAGATTTTCTAATTTATACATTATTGATATAGGGTATTGAAATGATTGTGGTTGTGACAGGTGTTTTTATTGAATTTTAAAAATAAATAAATATATTTAAAGAAAATAGACCATATATAGATAGTAAAGGTAAAAAATGTTATTATCAATATGTGGTCTGTTTTTTCATTAAAAAATGGGGGGGAATAAAAATGAAAAACAAGTTAAAAAAAATCTTTCTTTTAGTACTTGTCCTTACATTGACAATAGCATTAACAAGCTGTGTACCAGGTGATGGGACTTATACTTCAAATAATCCTGCAGGATTTTTCTGGGGAATATGGCATGGATGGATTTCTCCTATTTCATTAATAATTGGAATTTTTGATCCGGGTATTAGGGTTTATGAGGTTAATAACACCGGATGGTGGTATGACTTTGGATTCTATATGGCTATTATAAGCGGATTTGGAGGACTATCCCTTAACAGGCATCAGCGCAGCAAAAAAAGAGATAGAAGGGATTAATTACAGAATGCTTTAAAGGTTAAATATCACAATTATATAGATAATTTAAACTGGTCCTAATATGAGTTGTAGCTAGAATAAATTATTTTGATTTTCTTTAAGAATAGTGTTGATATTGACCATATTGTAGTGGTCGATGCCCACATCGACATAGCATTTGAGCCTCAAGTGATATAAGCATCAATTGTAGAAATCACCTGAGTAGCAAATACTAAAAGCCGATGTGGGCATCGGTCACTACTGTTTGCTATTTTATAGACTTCCACAAAAATGCTATAAGGAGTATAATAATTGCGTTAGTATTTGATTTTTATGTGAAATAAAGTGCTAATAAAGAATATAATTTATTGAGGTTTTTACAACATAAATATTGAAAATTATCTGGGGAGTGAAAATATGAAACGAATATTAATGACAGGCGGGGGCACTGCTGGGCATGTAACACCAAATATAGCTATGATTTCAAAGCTTAAAAAAATGGGCTATGAAATACATTATGTAGGAACGATGGATGGTATAGAAAAACAACTAATTGAAAGCGAAGGAATACCATACCATGTTGTAAGTGCTGGAAAGCTCAGAAGATATATTGATTTAAAAAATCTGACAGATATATTTAAGGTTATGAAGGGTTTTACAGATTCTATTGGAGTCATAAGAAGGGTAAAGCCAGACATTGTGTTTAGTAAGGGAGGCTTTGTGTCCTGTCCTGTTGTTTGGGCCGCATGGATGAATAGAATTCCTGCTGTAATACATGAATCTGACTATACTCCAGGGCTTGCAAACAAATTATCAATTCCTTTTGCAAAGAGAATATGCTTTACATTTCCTGAAACTGAAAAATATCTTCCTCAAGGCAAGGGAACACTTACTGGGATTCCAGTAAGAGAGAAACTTTTCACTGGCAATGCTGTAGAGGGAAGAAAGCTATGCGGATTTAATAACAAGAAACCTGTAATTATGGTCATAGGTGGAAGCCAAGGATCTGGAGTTTTAAATAGTATAATAAGGTCATCATTAAAGTCTATTTTAGATAAATATCAGGTTTGTCATATATGCGGGAAGGGTAATTTGGATAATGGATTAAGCAATACCCAGGGCTATAAGCAGTTTGAATATGTTAATGAGGAGCAGCCACATATATTTGCCATGGCTGATGTTGTAGTATCAAGGGCTGGAGCAACTACCATTTTCGAATTATTAGCCTTAAGAAAACCAAACCTACTTATTCCATTGTCAAGGCAAGCAAGCAGAGGGGATCAGATTTTAAATGCCAATTCCTTTAAGAAGCAAGGTTATAGCGAGGTTTTAGAGGAAGAAAACTTAAATGCAAAGTCCCTTTTAGACAATATTAATGGAGTTTATGAAAAGAGAGAAGCCTATATTAGAGCAATGAAGGTAAGCAACCTGGGAAATGGGGTTGAGGGAGTAGTAAAGGTTATTGAACAGTTTCGTAAAATAAGATGATGCTTTAAAACTCTTTTAAAGGAGTGAAATAACTTTGATGAATAATGAGTTTTATATAAACGCAATTGAAGAAAATCTATCTGATGTGCCTTACACCTTGGAGAAAATCTATATGAAAGGTAGAGGTTCTAATGAAACAAATGCTGCTTGAGTTTTGTAATGAAATAGGAATAGAGAATGCAGGTATAGCTCATATAGGGCCATATTATGACTTGGAGAAAATTCTAAAGGATAGAATTGAAAAGGGACATTATACAAGCTTTGAGGAAAGGGAAATGGAGAGAAGGATAAAACCTTCACTTACAATGGAAGGAGTTAAATCCATAATTGTATGTCTATTTCCCTATTTTACTGGAGGAGTTGAAGATACAAACATATCAAAATATACTTATCCCAAGGACTACCATATAATCGCTAGAGAAAAGCTTGAAAGGATAGGGAAATTCTTGAATAACGGAATTCAAGGCTTTGAGTATAAGGCTTTTGTGGATTCAGGTCCACTTGTTGATAGGTATCTTGCCAATATTGCTGGGCTTGGATTCTATGGTATTAATAGTCACATAATAACTGATAAATATGGTTCTTATTTTTTTATTGGATATATCCTATGTAACTATGAATTTGAGACAGATAAATCGTTGGATAGAACATGTATAAGGTGTGGAGAGTGTGCTAAAAGGTGCCCTGGAAATGCAATACTTGGAGATTTTAATATAAATCCAAACAAATGTATATCCTATATAACTCAAAAAAAAGGTGAGTTAACAGAGGAAGAAATAAGGATATTAAACAATAATCACATGGTTTTCGGATGTGACATATGCCAGGATGTGTGTCCACACAACAAAAAAATAGATAACACAAATATGGAAGAATTTAAGAGAGAACTTGTATATAAGTTGGATTATAATGAGATAAAAGGTATGTCCAACAAGGAATTTAAGAAAAAATATAGAGATAGGGCTTTTAGTTGGAGAGGTAAAGGAATACTAGTTAGAAACTTTGAATATTTAGGAGAAAAGGAATAAACTAAAAATGTACTTCAGTGAACTCCTTCAGCTAAAGCTGAACATCGAGACTTCAGGTGGGGACTCTACCCCACCTGAAGCAAAAAGTGGAAACTCCACCTTATAGAAGGTGGAGTCTTAGAAATTGATAAAATAATAAATATATTGGGGGTTAATTATGAGAGTTGTTGATTTACATTGTGATACCATATTAATGATTGAAGGGGCAAAGGAACCTATAGAACTGAGAAGGAATGGTTTAAATATTGACATTGAAAAATTAAAGAAGGCAAACTCAATAGCTCAATTTTTTGCAATGTATATAAATTTAGAGGGTGAATTTGATCCAATGGAAAAATGCCTGGATATGTTGGGCAGGTTATATATAGAAATAGATAAAAATAAAGAGGATATAGCTCTAGCTAGAAATTATGATGAGTTGATTAAAAATGATAAGGCTGGAAAACTCTCAGCATTTATAACAATTGAAGAGGGTGGAGCCATAAAGGGTAAACTGCAAAACCTAAGAAATTTTTATAGGCTTGGAGTAAGGCTAATAACCTTGACCTGGAACTATCCAAATGAAATAGGCTATCCAAATTGTATGAAGGAGAATGTAAATACCGGACTCACAGCATTTGGTGAGGAAGTAGTACATGAAATGAACAAACTTGGAATGTTAATAGATGTATCCCATTTATCGGACGGGGGATTTCATGATGTTGCAAGACTTTCAACAAAACCGTTTGTTGCCTCACATTCCAATGCCCGAGCATTATGCCCACATACAAGGAATTTAACGGACAATATGATTAAAATACTCAGCAATAAGGGCGGAGTAATGGGAATCAACTTTGAAAGAGAGTTTTTGGGGAATAGAGAAATTAGTGCAGTAGAAGAAATGGTGAAGCACATTAGACATATAAGAAATGTTGGAGGTATAGATGTTATTGCCCTAGGTACTGATTATGATGGAATAAACCAGGAGTTAGAGATTGAGAATATGGGTCAGATTAGCAAGCTAATATTCGGGCTTCAGAATGATGGTTTTACCGAGGGTGAAATAGAAAAGATACTTTATAGGAATGCACTTAGAGTTATTAAGGATGTTTTAAAATAAATATTCCTAAATCATAAGGGGCTGTCTCAAAATTACTAAAAAATCATAAATTGTGCTTGCCATCCTGAACGTAGCGAAGGACCTTATACGCATCATAGGAAAGATTCGACCCTACGCTGAGGATGACATGAGACTAAACAGATTAGGCTTTCATTGCAATGACAAGCACAATTATTATGAGAAAAAAGTATTTCGAGACAGCTTCTTATTGATTAATTAGCTCAAAATAAATTTTACTTAAGAACTGAATATAAATATGTGAATCTAACTGCATGCTCCTGTTCATCTGTTATTATCTCATATAACATATCCCTCATTTGTTTATTAGGTAGCATGGCGAGTATATCCCTATAGAGTTCAACTGCTTCAAGCTCTCCATCAATGCTGCCTTCAACACCTTCTAATAAGTTAATGGGCTTTTTAACGTCTGGAACAGGTACCTCAGTCATTTTTCCTGTAAGTTTAAATAGAATCTGTTGAAACATTTTATAATGCTTTCCCTCATCCTCATATGCAAAATTGATCTGTCTTTTCACCTTTGGATCACGAGCCATATCCATCATCATTTTATATTTCGCTCTGTCTGTTCTCTCATCCTTCATCGCTTCAAGAATTAAATCTATTAGTTTTTTTGGAGCAGAAATACTTACTTGCTCACGGTAGCCCATACATGGTGGACAACCCATACCATAGTACATGACGCAGCCTCCTAAAATTTATATATGTATAAGAAAAAGTGAATATATCAATACATAATATGCGATAGTGTTTAGGGGTGTTACTGGGTATTTGTTTTAACATAGTTTAGGGCATAGAATAGGAAGAATTCGTTGCAATAAAAAATGTAATCTCATAATCTCATGTGGGTGTCACCAATGACTCCCAATGACTGGATGTGATGTGGTTGACACCTTGGTTGAACCCTAGTGGTTGATGACCACATGGACATGGCATCAGCGGTGTAGGCGATACCAGCATTAATAGCAGAAATCATATGAGCCGTAAATACCCCAAGCCGATGTAGGTATCGGCCACTACAGTGCATGATTATGCTCAATGTAGGGCGAACAGTGTTGCCTCTACGACGCATATTTGTTAGATGGAACATAAAAACCAGTTAAATATTTTATATAAGGAAAATAATGTAATAAATGCAAAAAGATATTTGTATTTATAAAAGATATATTGATAATAATATGATTAAGCAGGATTAAAGTTTATTTTAATCGATGTTTTATATATAATTTACTAAAGAGAAAAAGTGAATTATATAAGTACAGCATATGTACTTAAGCTACAAATTTAGTTTTAGGAGGACTTGCTATGAAAACAGGTAAGGTAAAATGGTTTAACGCTGAAAAGGGATATGGATTTATTTCAACTGATGATGGAGAAGATGTTTTTGTACATTTCTCAGCAATTCAGGGAGAAGGCTTTAAGGCACTTGAGGAAGGACAAAGGGTTGAATTTGAAGTAGTTCAA
>JBEQBT010000109.1:0-10568 GCA_041639705.1 Clostridiaceae bacterium
CGATGCATGGAATTTCCACAGTTGATGCTGGTATCCCTTACACCGTTGATGCCCTGTCGATGTGGGCATCGACCACTACGGTTCTATCATGGTTTTGATTTTAATTTGCGACACATTATTTCTACAACATGAATTAATTTTTCTTTTATTACTCCCCATATATAAATGGGTTAAACTTCTTTTCATAACCTATTGTTGTGGATGGTCCATGACCTGGAAATACATCTGTCTCATCCTTAAAAACTAGTAACTTTGTTTTTATCGATTTTATGATTTCTTCAAAAGAGCTAAACTCAAAATCAGTCCTTCCAATTGAGCCCTTAAATAATGTATCCCCTGTTATTAAAATATCGTTGATTTTTAAAGTTATTCCTCCAGGTGTATGCCCTGGTGTTTCAATTACCGAAACATTAATGTCTCCTACCTCTATGAATGTTCCTTCCTCAATATATACATCTATTTCAAATAGCTTAATGCTTCTAAGAATTGGCATTAAAGCTTTATTTCCACCTTTAATTAGATACTCATCCTTTTTATTCATAAGTATTTTAGCACCAGTAGCAACCTTAATATCAAACACTCCACCAATATGGTCTCCATGACCATGTGTCAATATTATATATTTTATATTTAGGCCTAATTGACTGCATTGATTAAGAATTCCTTCAGGATCTCCACCTGGATCTATAATAGCTCCCTGTTTAGTCTTTTCATCTCCAATAATATAACAATTTGCTTGAAATATGCCTGCAGGATAAACCTGAAAAATCATAGAAAACACTCCTTCTAGAAAATTTTCTTACTGTCAAGTAATATAGTTACAGGCCCATCATTTATTAGACTTACTTCCATGTGTGCCTGAAATTTTCCATTTTCAATTTTATTTATATACTTCTTACATTCATCAATAAATTTTATATATAAATTCTCTGCTAATTCAGCACTGGCAGCCTTCATAAAATTTGGTCTTCTTCCCCTTCTACAGTCTCCATGTAGAGTAAATTGTGATACTATAAGCATTTCCCCATTAATATCAAGCAGTGAAAGATTCATCTTATCAATCTTATCCTCAAATATTCTTAGATTTGATATCTTTTCTGCTAGATATGCTGCATCCGCTTCACCATCTAAATCTTCAACTCCAAGTAATACAAGAAACCCTCTGCCAATTTTACTCCATACCTGTCCTTCTACAATAACTGAAGCTTTACTAACACGCTGTACAACTGCACGCATTTAATCACTCCTTAATTTCTGTTTCGATAAACATCTATAACTCCAGAAATTTTTCTAAAGTCCTTCATAACCTTTTCAAGTTGTTCAATATCATTAACCTGAATAGTAAAATTTATAACTGCAATTTGATTTTTATTTGTTCTAGCATTTATTGATTTTACAGGAGTTTTAGAATTTGATATTATAGTTGTAATTTCTGCTAGTAAACCATGCCTATCATTTGCTTCTATTTGAACATCTGCAAGAAAATCAGTGGTATGCTCTCCAGTCCAATTAGCGTTTACAACTCTTTCAGGTTCAACACTAGCAATATGCTGATAATTCTTACAATCCCTTCTATGAATAGAAATACCTCTGCCCTTAGTTATAAATCCTATTACTTCATCTCCCGGTACAGGATTACAGCATTTTGCAAACCTTACCATTATATCCTTCTCGCCTTTTATTTCAATTCCAGGTTTCTTACTTTCTACTTTTTCTTTCCTTTGTCGAGTTTGCTGTTTTTCTAATGTTCTCCAATCTTTTTCCTGTGGTGATTCATTCCTTCTAATTTCTTCCTTAAGTCTTGTAATAAACTGTCCAGAAGTGAATGCACCACTTCCAATTGATAAATAAAGATCATCAAGCTGTGAAAAATTCATTCTTTTTAGTATGACATTAACATATTCGGATTTCATTATTTCCTGGTAGGAGAGTCCTTGCCTTTTAATTTCTCTTTCAAAGCTTTCCTTACCTTTTTCCAGGTTTTCTTCTTTAAATGTCCTTTTGAACCACTGTCTGATTTTATTTTTTGCCTGGGAGCTTTTTGCAATACTTAACCAATCTCTGCTTGGTCCCTTTGATGCTGAAGATGTAATTATTTCAACAATATCACCTGTATTAAGCTTATAGTCAAGAGGAACCATTTTTCCATTAACCTTTGAGCCTATACACTTATTTCCTATATCAGTATGAATCCTATAAGCAAAATCAATAGGTGTTGATTCTATCGGCAGGTCAATAACAGTACCCTTTGGAGTGAAAACAAACACTTCATCAGAGAAAAGATCCATCTTAACTGTCTCCATAAATTCCTTTGCATCTTTAGCCTCAGTTTGGTACTCTGTTATTTGCCTAATCCATTTATACTTATCTTCTATTTCATTATCCTCAACATTTTCTTTATACTTCCAGTGGGCAGCAATACCATACTCTGCAGTTCTATGCATATCCCAGGTTCTTATCTGAATTTCAAAGGGCTGTCCACCTGGTCCAATTACAGTAGAATGCAGAGATTGATACATATTTGGTTTAGGCATTGCAATATAATCCTTAAACCTTCCAGGTATTGGTTTCCATAGCTCATGAGCAATTCCTAAAGCTGAATAACAATCCTTTACTGTATCAACTATTACTCTTACTGCAAGCAAATCAAATATTTGATCAAAAGTTTTGCTTTTGTAGTACATTTTTCTATATATGCTGTAGAAATGCTTTGGTCTTCCTTCAATGTCTGCAACAATTCCTGTATCATCTAATTTTTCTTTTAATAAATTAACTATTTCACTTATTACACTTTCTCTTTGAGTTCTTTTTTGGGATATCTTATTTACTAGCTCATAGTATTCCTCTGGTTTTAAGTATCTCAGACTTAAATCCTCCAGCTCCCATTTAATTTTTGATATACCAAGCCTGTGAGCAAGTGGAGAATATATATCAATGGTTTCTTGGGAGGTACTCTTCTGTTTATCAGCTGTTCTGTATTTAAGAGTTCTCATGTTATGAAGTCTGTCTGCAAGCTTTATAAGAATTACCCTTACATCCTTTGCCATTGCTATTAACATCTTTCTTATATTTTCAGCCTGTTGTTCTTCCTTAGATTTATATTCAATTTTACCTAGCTTTGTAACTCCTTCTACAAGATTTGCTACTTCCTCATTAAATTCATTTTTAATGTCTTCATATGCATACTCTGTATCCTCAACTACATCGTGAAGAAGGGCAGCACAAATAGTATCTGTATCCAACCCCATATCAATTATTATACATGCCACCTCAACTGGATGTATTATATAGGGCTCTCCAGATTCTCTACATTGATCCTTATGGGCTTTTTCAGCCAAATAATATGCTTTTTCTATCATATCAGTATTTACATCTAATTTTGATTCAACAATTTTATCTAGTATTTTTTGAAGCATATTAGCCCTCTTTTCTAAATACTGCAATATATGGCTGGTATAAATACCAGCCATATTTTTTATTAATTATATATTAAGTTACTCGAATTTGCAAATTTTTTTAAATCATTAAAATTCATACTGCACAATTGAATTTACTTCATATTCCTTTAACTTTTCTCTTCCATTAAGTCCAGTAAGCTCAACAATGAAATTAAGTGCTACTACACATCCTCCAAGCTGCTCAACTAGCTTAGCTACTGATCCAATTGTACCTCCAGTTGCAAGTAAATCATCAACTATTAATACTCTTTGTCCTGGTTTTATTGCATCCTTATGTATCTCAAGTGCATCACTGCCATATTCAAGCTCATATTTATATCTAATAGTATCTGCAGGAAGCTTTCCTGGCTTTCTTATAGGTACAAAACCTATTCCAAGGTTATATGCTATTGGTGTGCCTAGTAAAAACCCTCTAGCTTCAGGCCCAACTACTACATCAATTTTCTTGTCCTTAATATAATCTGTAAGTTTATCAATTGTATATTTAAAAGCCTCCCCATCCTGTAAAATAGTTGTAATATCCTTGAAGCTTATACCAGCCTTGGGGAAATCCTCAATTACTCTTATTTTTTCCTTTAAATTCATAATAAATCCTCCTAAATAGCTTTTTATAAAAACAAATATTACAATAATATCTAAGAAACAAGTACATTATAATAAACTTGGGCAATTATTGCAATAAAATTCTTATGAAAAAAAGTCAGCTTACGCTGACTATTAAGCATGTTTTAATTGTTTTACTCTTTTTGCTCTTTTGTGTAATATCAACCAAAGTGGACTCGCAATAAATATTGATGAATAGGAACCACTAACAACACCTAAAAGTAATGGTAATGCAAATTCCCTAATTGCTGAAACTCCAAAAATGTATAGAGCTGTTAAACATATTACAACTGTTAAAACAGTATTTATCGATCTTGTTAAGGATTGATTAATACTTGCATTTACTAATTCGTCATCATCTTTATATTTTCCAAGCTTCAGGTTTTCTCTTATTCTATCAAAAATAACTATTGTATCATCTATAGAGAAACCAAGTATTGTTAATATACCTGCAATAAAACTACCATTAACTGGTATTTTAAATACAGCATAAACAACCACTGTAAACAATATATCATGTGCAAGTGCTACAATAGCTGAAATACCAAATTTGGATTCGAATCTGATAGTAGTATATATAAGCATTCCAATTGTGGAAATTAATATAGCAAAAATTGCATTTTTAGTTGATTCTTGCCCTATTGCAGCTCCAATCCTATCAGTAGATAATAAAGCTTCATCCTTTAGCTGGTATTTTGTTTTTATGTCATTAAACAATTGTGTAGCTTGTTTATCATCAAATTGGCTGCCTCTAATATTTACCTGTGTCTTTTCAACTCGTGCAGCATCAGCTGTTTCATCATATTTAGCTGCAATTAATCGTATATCTTCAATATCAGTATTACTTAATGTTTTTCCGATTTCTATATCTATTACTGTACCACCCTTAAAATCAATACCATAATTTAATCCCATAAAAATCCATGCTACTACACCTATTGTTAAATAAATAATAGCTATAGTAAACCAAAGTTTTGTTCTCTCAACAAACTTAAACATTATTTTCCCTCCCCTATGCTCCGTAGAATTTGGTGTTTTTAATCCATCCTGTGTTTACTAATGTCTTTAATAAAAATCTCGTAACAGTTATTGCTGAGAACATACTGCTTGCAACACCTATATTCAATGTAAGAGCAAAGCCTTTAACAGATCCAGTTCCAAGGATATATAAAATGATTCCTGCAATTAAGGTAGTTACATTTGAGTCAATAATTGATGACCAAGCTCTATGAAAACCTTGATCAATTGCTGTTCGGAGTGACTTTCCAAGCTTTAATTCTTCCTTTGTTCTTTCAAATATAAGAACATTAGCGTCAACAGCCATACCTACAGATAAAACCAAACCTGCAATACCTGGCAGGGTTAAAGTTTGTTTAATTGCTACAAATATTAGTACAGTCAATATAATATAAACAGTAAGTGCTAAATCTGCAATTAAACCTGGTATTCTGTATCTAAGAATCATAAATAGCATAACAGCAAGAATTCCTATACCAGCTGCCATTGCACTTGTTGGAATAGCCTCTTGTCCTAGTGAAGGTCCAATTGTTTTAACTGCTGCTGGTGTAAGTGTAACAGGAAGTGCACCTGATTTAATAATCCCAGCAAGTCTCTTTGCTTCTTCAATATCACTGCTTCCAGTAATTATAGCTTCTCCACCTGTAATAGCACTTTGAACTGTTGGTGCTGAAACTATCTCATCATCCATATAAATAGTAATCTTTTGTTGAATATACTTAGAAGTTGCTTCAGCAAATTTTGTTGCTCCTTCTGACTTAAGCTTTAATTGAACAACTGGCTGGTTTGAATTTGGATCAACTCCTACAGTTGCATCCTCAACATCACTACCTGTTAATACTTCATCCTTATTAGGTCCTACAAATCTAAGTTTACCTGTTTTACCAACCTGATCAAGAGCTTTTTGTGCATCATATATTCCAGGAATCTCAATTCTAATTCTATTAGAACCAGTTACGGTAACATTTGCTTCAGAAACTCCAAGCGAATCAACTCTTAGCTTTAGAAGCTCCTTAGTTCTTTCTATGGTTTCGCTAGTTACATTTTTATCAACTATTTCTTCTTCAATGTAAACTCCCCCCTTTAGGTCAAGACCAAGCTTTATTACCTCTCCCATAGATTTAACATGATAGCCGCCCAAAGTAATCCCGGCTAATAAGGTATATGCTATGAATACAATAAGCGCCGCGCTCACAATGAACAATGTTGCGTTCTTCTTTTTCATTTGAATCCCCCTTTGACAATGTCGATATGCTAATTATACAACCGCTTACTTTATTAGTCAACGTATCATATATGAACAATCTACATCAATTATTTTTCATTTACTTACATTTTATAACAATTAAATAAATTATTCAACTGCTTTTGCTTTAATTGCAATCGCACATTCTATCCTTTTTTTCATCATTTCGCAGCCTATCTCATATGGAATGTGAATATCTTTATTGATGTTATAATTATTTGCCTGACATCCACCACTACAGTAAAATCTTGCCCAACAATCCATACATTTTGGTTTATTGTAAATATGGCCATCTTTAAATGTACTCATTATGTCCTTATTTAGCTCACCATTAAAAATACTCCCCATTTTAAATTCATCAATTCCCACAAATTGATGACAGGGGTATATATCCCCCTCTGGTGTTACAGCTACATATTCATGTCCTGCACCACATCCGGATACTCTTTTATAAACGCATGGTCCACCATTTACATCTATATTAAAATGATAGAATTTAAAGCTAGTTCCCTTTTTCACTTCATCAATTATCTTATCTGTAAGCTTATCATATTGTTCAAATATAATTGGCAAGTCTTCTTTTCTTATAGAAAGTGAATTGTCTGGCTCTATAACCACAGGTTCAACAGAAATTTCTTTAAAACCCTCATTAGCAAGAGACATAACATCATTATAAAAATCCAAATTTTCTCTAGTAAATGTTCCTCTTACATAATATTGTTTATTCTTATCTCTTCTTTCAACCATACTTTTTATTTTAGGAAGTATGTCCTTGTAGGTACCTGAGCCGTCATATCTTGTTCTTATTTTATCATTTATTTCTTTTCTGCCATCTATACTCAGTACAACATTTCCCATGTTTTTATCTATATAATCCATATTTTCTTCATTTAACAGTGTAGCATTTGTAGTAATAGTAAATCTTATATTTTTATTGTGAACTTTTTCTTGCTCCCTTGCATAATCTACAATTTGCTTGACTACATCAAAATTCATTAATGGTTCTCCACCAAACAAATCAATTTCTATATTATGTCTTGGACCAGAATTCGTAATTACAAAGTCAATGGCTCTTTTCCCTACATCAAAGCTCATAAGCTTTCTTTCACCATTGTAATCACCCTGGGAAGCAAAGCAATATTTACATTTTAAATTACAGTCATGTGCAATATTTAAACACATTGCTTTTATATATGAAGGTCCTTCTTGGTTCAATATCAGGTCTTTATAAGAGTCCTTGCTGTTAAGCATTCCCTCATCAATAAGATATTTTATTTCTTCTATACCTTCCATAACACTATTACTATCATACTTGTTTTGCAAAACCTGAGTAATTTCATCTGATGTATGTTTCTCATAATAATCAAGTATATCATATACAACTTCGTCTACTAAATGAATTGCACCGCTATTAATATCTATTACAATATTTAAATCAGCTTTTTTAAACTTGTGAATATTCAACTCTATCTCCTCCTATTAAAAGACTTAAATTATATTTTTATGAAAGCCTAATCTGTTATAACCCAATGTCATCCTGAATATAGTGAAGGATTTTCCCCTATGGTGCCTATTAAGATCCGACCCTACGCTCAGGATGACATATAGACATTCATAAAAATGACAAATATTCCTTTATAACAATGACAGACCACTTTCGTGACAACCATTCTATATTTCACATTTAAAAAGCAGTAACTCGCTAGTTACTGCTAAAAAACTAATTATTTTCACATGCTAAATTTGCAACTGTACATGAAGTCTTACATGCTGATTGGCATGAGTTTGCACATTCCTTGCAGCCAGGCTTACTTACACTCGCCTTTAAAGCACCAGAGTTTATTGTCTTTATATGTTTCATATTTTCTCCTCCTTTTACTATTGCTTATGATGCTATATTTAATTTTTATGTATTACAATTATCTTGGAACAATTGACCATTACTACCAAACAAATTATAACACATGAAAAAATCTATCACAATATATATTTTGCATATATGATTTTATATTCCCAAAAATCATTTATGCAAAATATTTTCATTTATTCATATAACGCAATAAATACCTTAATGAATAATCATTATTGCGTTATATATGTTGAATAAAAATATCATAAAAATTTCACTAGTCCTTATTGCCTATTATTATCCCAATCATTCCAGATAAAGCACCTATTACAATAGCGGTTATAAATGATACAAAATAAGCCTTTAAATTCAATTGTCCCTTTTCAGCAAGAGTTGCAATTATAGTTAGTAGTATCATATATATAGCACCTATAACTCCTCCATGTAAATATCCCTTTTGTGCAATTTTATAGGCTCCATAAATACTTGAATAACAAATACTTACAATTGTAATAATCCATATTGCTGTATTTAGAAATTCTTGGCTTAGAGTTGTAAAATAGAACATGGCTGCAATAACAAGAATTAATACAATGGAAAGTATCATTCCTCTACTTACAGCCTTAATATAGGTAATATAAAACTTTTCTCCTGAATCCTTATCAAACACAATCCCACCCCCTATTAATAAATATGAGTGGGATTATATTAATATGTATGTTTTAAAAACTATTCGGCTTTTTCTCCTGAATTTTCTTCCTTTTCAGTTGACTCAGTTGTTTCTTCAACAACCTCTGTTTTCTCAGATATCTCTTCAACATTTTCTTCAACTTCTGAATCATGTCTACTTTCTAATACAGATGAAATCGAAAGCTTTGACATTTCTAATTTGACACTGTCTGGACCTGTTACAAGCACCATTGAATCATCATTCAAACTAAATATAGTACCGTAAAGTCCACCTCTAGTAATTATTTTGTCCCCTGCTTTTACACTGTTAATCATGGATTTCATGTTCTTTTGTTTTTTTCTTTCTGGCATTATCAGAAAAACATAGAACACTCCAATTATCAAAACCCATGACAATATACCGCCTGTTCCTGCTGGCATTAATAAAACCTCCATTCTATAAATTAAATTAGTTTAAAGATTATATGATTATATCTTGACTTTATAACCCTATTCTAATTATAACCGTATTTGCTAAAAAATCCATCCCTAAAATCTAAAAGTCGATCCTCCATTATTGCTAATCTTATATCTTCCATCAATTTAATAGTAAATCTAAGATTATGTATTGTTGTGAGTCTTAGCCCTAATATTTCTTGTGCTTTAAAGAGATGCCTTATATAGGCCCTTGAATAATTTTTACAGGTATAGCAATCACATTCATCATCAAGGGGACCGAAATCCTCTGAATACTGGGCATTTTTAACTACTAACCTGCCCTTACTTGTGAACACAGTACCATTTCTAGCTATCCTTGTCTGAAGAACACAATCAAACATGTCTATTCCTCTTATCGCACCTTCTATTAGACAATCGGGACTCCCAACTCCCATTAGATACCTGGGCTTATTTTGAGGCATTAAAGGAACGGTACAATCTAGTATTTCATACATAACAGGCTTTGGTTCTCCAATACTTAATCCACCAATTGAATATCCTGGGAAATCAAGCTTTGTCATTTCTTTTACAGCATTTTCCCTCAAATCCTTAAACATTCCACCTTGAATTATTCCAAAAAGAGCTTGAGTATCAGGTTTTTTATGAGCATTCAGACACCTTTCAGCCCATCTGATTGTTCTCTCAGTGGATTTCTTAGTGTAGTCATAATCGGCATCTGGAGGCGGGCATTCATCAAATGCCATTATAATATCTGAACCAAGTGCATTTTGTATTTCTATTGCCTTCTCTGGAGAAATAAAATGTTTTGAACCGTCAAGATGGGATTTAAAAGTTACCCCTTCCTCTTTAATATCTCTTAAATCACTTAGGCTGAATACCTGAAATCCACCACTGTCAGTCAATATTGCCCTATCCCAGTTCATAAACTTATGTAATCCTCCTGCCTTCTCAACAAGCTTCTCTCCTGGCCTTAAATAAAGATGATATGTATTACTAAGAATAATTTTAGCTCCAATACTTCTGAGTTCCTCAGGGGTCATTGTCTTCACAGTTGCCTGGGTACCTACTGGCATAAATACTGGTGTATCAATTACTCCATGTGGTGTATGAATTCTTCCCAGCCTTGCTCCCGATTGTTTACATTGTTTTATTAGTTCATACTTTACTGCAGATTCCATCATATTCCTCCTAAACTATAAACATAGCATCTCCAAAACTATAAAATCTGTATTTTTCTTCAACTGCAGCCTTATAGATCGGAAGAGCA
>JBEQBT010000110.1:0-10496 GCA_041639705.1 Clostridiaceae bacterium
TAATCATTCCTATACCGTCTTCTATCTGTTCAAAATCTCCATAATGCTCAAATTGGGGAAGCTCACAACCAGCAGCTATATAGAATTCATCAGCAAGTCTTGCAAATGGTTCTCCAGTTTCATTTATATATCTCCCTTGCATTTTATGTACAAGTTTAATTACACTATTTGAAGACTCCTTAGTATATCCTTCAATAGAAAAAAGTTTTTCTCTGTATTTTGAAATACCCACTGGAACTATTGCTACATTTTCAACATTTGGGTAAAGCTTATATAAATCATTTATAGTTCTTTCCAATTCACAACCATCATTTATTCCTGGGCACAAAACTATTTGGCAATTAACCTTTATTCCTTCATCCACTAGTTTTTGGATAATATTCATAATTTGCCCTGCATCCTTATTATTCAACATTTTCACTCTTAACTGAGGATTTGTTGTATGTACAGAAATATTAATCGGACTTATTCTATATTTAATAATTCTATTTATGTCATCATCCTTTAGATTCGTAAGTGTAATAAAATTACCATGAAGAAATGACAGCCTAGAATCATCATCCTTAAAATAAAGACTTTCTCTCATTCCTGGTGGCAGTTGATCAATAAAGCAAAATATACATTTGTTGTGACAGCTTTTTGGGTTATTCATTGAAGGATCCTCAAATTCAATACCCAAATCATCATAAAAATCCTTCTCTATTTCAATATCCCATTCTTCCCCATCTTTTTTTCTGACAACTACATTAATCTTTTCATCATTAATTAAGAATCTATACTCAATAATGTCATGAACAGCATTCCCATTTATGCTTAAAAGAACATCTCCTACTTCAATTCCTGCTTCCTCAGCAATGCTTCCCTTTTCTATATAAGTTATTACGATGTCCATATTTCCCATATTTGACCTCCATAATCAATTCAACAAATTATGATATCATTTTAATCAATAAATATCAAGCCTGAGGACAATTATTACATTATAGTTACCAAGTGATAAAAGTTTATGTATCTATAAAGAAGAAGCTGACTCAAAATACTTTTTTTCCCATTAAAAATTGTGCTTGTTAGCTGCATTGTCATACTGAACATAGTCAGAATCTTAAAGACCCTTCACAACGTTCAGTATGACAAGCACAAATTATGATTTTCTAGTAGTTTTGAGACATACACTTCTTTATAGTGAAGTTTCTCCAGATGGAAAATCAAGTATAAAGGATGTTCCATGTCCAACTGAACTCTCAACATTTATCTCTCCATTAAAAAGATACACTATATGCTTTACAATCGCTAGACCAAGACCAGTACCACCCATTTCCCTGGATCTTCCCTTATCAACTCTGTAAAATCTTTCGAACAATCTTGCAATATTTTTTTTAGGAATACCAATTCCATTGTCAGTTATAGCTATTTTTACTCTTTTATTAAAATTTAATGTCTTAATTGTAACTAAGCCTCCAAAATTTGTATATTTAATCCCGTTATCAACCAGATTAATCATCATTTGCTTAAATTTATCCCTATCGCCATAGATAGTAATTTGGTTAGCTTCAAGTTCAAGTTTTATATTTATATTTTTCCCATTAGCAGCAGGTTCCATTATATAAAATATTTCTTCAATGGATTTATTAACATCTATTTTTTCAAAATTAATGGATGTATCTTTATTTTCCAATTCTGATAGAGTTAAAATATCATTTATAAGTCTTGTTAATCTTTCAGATTCTATATAAATAATATCCAAAAATTTCTCTCTTGTAGGTTTATCTTCTACATACTTTAATGTTTCAGCAAATCCCTTTATTGAAGTAAGTGGACTTTTCAATTCATGGGATACATTTGCAACAAAATCAGATCTCATCTTTTCAAGTGATTTAATTTTAGTAATATCCTGAATAAACAACATTGCACCAAGATTTTCATTATAATTAATTACTCTTGTAGCCTTTATTCTTAAATATTTTTTTGTTGGTTGATTAATTATAATTTCAACATCCTCATCAGGAATCATATTTACTATTTCATGAATTTCTTTATTTCTAGTAACCTCAATAAAATACTTTCCAGTTTGATCTCCTTCCAATTCAAAAAGCTTTTGTGCTGCAGCATTTATTATTAATATTTTTTCATTATTATCAATAACTATTACACCATCATCCATACTAGCCAATATAGAAATTAGCTTGTTTTGCTTATCTGAAAGATCTGTTATTGTTTCTTCAAGTCTTCTTGCCATAATATTAAATGCATGCCCTAACTCGCCTATCTCATCCTTTGATGTGATATTTATCCTTTTTTCATATTGTCCAAGGGCGATTGTTGTTGAAAGTTTTGTCAGCATTCTAATTGGTTTTGTAATAATATTAACATAAAAATAAACAATAATTGCACAAATAATGATACCTATAGCAGTAGTCAAAAGTAATAAATTAAGGTAATTCTTCTGTATGTTTCTTATTTCATTTACTTGTACAGAAAGCCTTAATACATACGGTAGCCCGTCCTTCTCAACTTTATATGCGTAGTAATACATGGTCTCCTTTTCTGTTCTACTATATCTTGTAGATGATCCTTCTCCATTTTTTAATGCTTGTATTATTTCTGGTCTATTAGAATGGTTTTCAAGATTGATTTGATTTGAATCTGATTCCCCCAAGACTTTTCCATTAGCTTGGATGATTGTAACCCTTTTGTTTATAAAATTTTTAATATTTTTTGCAAATACATCATAATTTCCATTATAGTTAATAAAATTATCCTCTAATAGTCTGCATTCAGACTTTAAATTCTCTTTTATATTATTTAATATAATATCTTTGGTAAAACTATATGAAACATATCCAGTTGTAACAACTCCGAAAAATAAAATAGCCATAAATATAATAAGCAATTTTTTTCTCATTTAATCACCCTATTATCCCTTAAACTTATAACCAATACCTCTTACTGTCTCAATATATACTGGATTTCTATCATCATCTTCAATTTTTTGCCTTAAATGCCTAACATGAACATCAACAGTACGAGTTTCTCCATAATATTCATATCCCCATACTTTATCTAAAAGAAAATCTCTGGTTAGAACTTTACCCCTATTCATAACTAATAGTCTTAAAAGTTCAAATTCCTTTAGTGTTAATTCAACTTTTTCACCTTTCTTTACCACCTCATGCTTGTCTAAGTATATAAATAGTTCTCCAAAATTTAGAGACTGCTCCTGTTCCTCCTTAATATTTCTTCTCATAACTGCCTTAATTCTAGCAAGCAATTCCCTAACCGAAAAGGGTTTTGTAATATAGTCATCTGCTCCCAGCTCAAGACCTAGTATTTTATCAAACTCCTCACCCTTTGCAGTAAGCATTATTATTGGAATAGATTCGGTTTCCTTGTTTCTTTTTATTTCCTTACACACATCAAATCCATCCAACTCAGGAAGCATTATATCAAGCAAAATTAAATCAGGTTTCTTATCAAATGCAATATTAAGTCCTTCTCGTCCATTTAATGAAAAATTCACCTTATATCCATTAGCTTCAAGATTATATCTTAAAAGCTCCACAATATGTAGTTCATCATCAATTATCAATATCTTCTCTCCTGCCATAAATAACCTCCTAAAATATTTCTACAAATGTTCCCAGACGACCTGTATTACCAAATTCTTTTCTATATGAGTATACTATATTGTTATTACATGAGGTACAGATCATGCTAGATGATATTCTATCTTCTGACACTCCAAAGTCAGCGATTTGTTTTATATTTTCCTTCCATAAATCAAAATACAGTTTGTTTTCATATTCATAAACAAACTTAAATTTTTCTGCAACTTCTAATCCTACCTCAAAGCAACATGGACCAATGGATGGTCCAACAGCCGCGACTACACTTCTTGGATCAGTTCCCATATTAATTTTCATATATTTTAGTACCTTACCTACAATATTTAGTGCTGTTCCCTTCCAGCCTGAATGTACAACTGCTACTATTTTATTATAAGTATCAATTAAAATTAGTGGGACACAATCAGCAGTAAATACTCCAATAGCAATACCTTTATCTGATGTAATCAGTGCATCACCATTTTGTCCTCTTATGTCCATGTAATTATCCTTATTAACAACAAAAAATTTGTCTGAATGTACTTGCCTTAAATATGTTATTTTATCACTATGCATTTTCGCGGAACTAAATATTTTATCCAAATTATATTGAATATTCTCATCTTTATCATTAGTATATACCCCCAAATTTAAACTTTCATAAGCACCAGTACTTATTCCTCCTATTCTGGTACTAAAAAAGTGCTTTGTGAATCCCACATTAGCTAAATTAGTTGAGGTATAGAATTCTAAATCATTTACTTTATTTATAGCAAAATCCCCATTCACTAATAATTCACCTACTTTATATATCATTTATCTACATTATAACATATTTTGCTATTTTTCTATGTAAATATTGAATTATGAATTTTACATTACTTTAACATTATTTATTATGCAAGTAAAATGTGTAAAAAAATAAGACCATCACCTTTTGTGTAGGTTGTGGTCTTTATTGTTATGTTTGTTTTCATTTTGTTACCCTTCATTTCTTTTATGATTAAAGGATAACAATTTTAGGAGGCGAATTGGTCGCTTGCGAAGCGACAATTATGCTCCAAGCAGAACTTGGTCAAAATCAAACAATGCCTTGTTTATCTCGTAGATGTTGTAGATGCCTTCTTCCATGAAATACTCAATTATTACATCAAATTTATAGCTATGAGACAATGTATATCCAGTCTTACTCAGTAGATCACGGGTTTCATCCAAATTAAGTTCGAGGGCAATGGCAAAGGCTATGACTGTGACCTTGCTGGGATTGTAATTTTTACCGCTTCGAATTTTAGAAAACAGCTTACGGTCAATATTAGCTTTCTTATAAGTTTCCACATCTGTCATTCCTTTTTCGTCAATCAGCCTCAGAAGCATTTGGGAAAAAGATTCATCCAGTTGAAAGATGACATCCTCAAGACTACGTTTCCCCTTTGGTGCAGGTATTGAGGTGCAAATATCACATTGCTCGTAAGATTCATGAATACTTTCAAGTTGTTGAAATTTATAAGACTCTATTCCTCTTCGTAGTTCACTAAAACTGTGTTCATCAACATAGTTGTCATCAATGTATTTTTCAATTTCAACAAACAATTTTTCACTCAATGCATTGGCTTTTTTATCATATACTACTAAATAAACAATCATCTCATGGTTTAGAAGAAATTCGCTGATTGCTGAGATGGCAATCTGAATCGCCTGATCCTTTGGGCACCCGTAGATTCCTGATGAAATCAACGGAAAAGCAACAGATTTGCATTTATGCTGCAAAGCATGTATCAAGGAGTTTATATAGCAGTTATGTAACAGCTTCGCCTCACCAGAGCTGCCGTTGCGCAATATAGGACCAACTGTATGAATAATATGCCTGACTGGAAGGTTGTAACCACTTGTTATGACAGCTTGGCCAACATTGCATTTTCCGATGCTATCGCATTCCCCTTGAAGCTTTTCAGCCCCCCAGCAGAAAATATAGCCCCACATACACCACCACCCATTTTTAATGCTGTGTTCGCTGCATTGACGATAGCATCAACTGGCATTTTGGTTATATCATTTCTTACTATTTTAAATGGCATACCAAAATTCCTCCTTTTTAGAATTCATCAATTTCTAAGACTCCACCTTCTATAAGGTGGAGTTTCCACTTTTTGCTTCAGGTGGGGTAGAGTCCCCACCTGAAGTCTCGATGTTCAGCTTTAGCTGAACGAGTTCACTTGTGCCTTGTTTACTTACTTTTCCTTCAGAATTTTTTGCAATTCCTCCATAAATGTATTAATATCCTTAAACTGTCTGTACACAGAAGCAAACCTAACATATGCAACATCATCTATATCTTTTAATTTTCCCATTATCAGTTCACCTATAAGATTGCTTGTTACTTCCTGCTGCATAGTATTGTATATTTGCTTCTCTACATCATCAGCAATTCCTTCAATTACAGATATTGAAACAATTCTTTTTTCACATGACTTTAAGAGCCCAGTTATAATCTTTCTTTTATCAAAAGGCTCCCTGGTTCCATCTTTTTTCACTACATATACTGGTATATCTTCTACCTTCTCATATGTAGTAAATCTTTTTTGACAATTTAAGCATTCTCTTCTTCTCCTTATAGATGTATTATCTTCAGTTGGTCTTGAATCGAGAACTTTAGTTTCACTGTTATTACAAAAGGGACATTTCATTTTTTTACCTCCGACAATAACCTTATATTTTATAATAAATTATATCTATTCAAAAGCTTATTGTCCATATAATAAATTATCTCTTAAATTACAATATAACTATTATGAATTGTATGTCTGTTTTCCCAGGTCAGTTTCCTGATTATTAATGTTCTTACTAGATGAATCAACTAAAATTATATCTATTCCAATTGTCTTTATCTGATTCCACTTCATATGTATTTCATCCTTTTTTTTAAATATTGACAGTAATCCATTTTGGTTTGGAATAACAAGTGATTCAATTTTAGTAAAATCTTCATTAAAAACAATATCACTAATAAATCCAAGACGCCTACCTTCTGAAATATCCACTACCTCCATTTGTTTCAATTGAGATAATAGAATTATATCCTTGTCCAATATTTTCTCCTTCAACTACTTCACCTCCATCAGTTTATTATATTACTATTCTTATTGATATACTAAAATTCTAATGAATTGAAAAGATTTTTTTAAAAACATTAAACTTAGAGTCTGATATTTAAATATCAGACTCTAAGGGTTAGATATACTTTCTCATATGATTTAATGCTGTCTTCTCTAATCTTGACACTTGAGCTTGAGAAATGCCAATTTCATCAGCAACCTCCATTTGGGTTTTCCCTTCAAAAAACCTTAGTGTAAGTATGAGTTTTTCTCTATCATTTAACTTTTGAAGTGCTTGTTTTATTGAGATATTTTCTATCCAACTATCATCAATATTTTTATTGTCACTTATTTGATCCATTACAAAGATTGCATCACCACCATCATGATATATAGGTTCAAATAGGGAAATGGGATCTTGAATAGCATCTAGTGCAAAAACTACATCCTCCCTTGGCAAATTAAGTTCCTTAGCAATTTCAGAAATATTGGGTTCCTTATTATTGGATGTAATCAATTTATCTCTCACCTGCAGCGCTTTATAAGCAATATCTCTTAATGACCTACTCACTCTTATTGAATTATTATCCCTTAAATATCTTCTGATTTCTCCAATAACCATTGGAACTGCATATGTAGAGAACCTTACATTTTGACCTAAATCAAAATTATCAATTGCTTTGATTAATCCAATACACCCAACTTGGAATAAATCGTCAACGTTTTCTCCCCTATTATTAAACCTTTGAATTACGCTAAGTACCAGGCGTAGATTACCTTTGATGAATTTCTCTCTGGATGAATTATCTCCATTTCTAATTTTTATTATTAACTGCCTCATCTCGTCATTAGATAGTACAGGCAATTTTGATGTGTTAACTCCGCAAATTTCTACTTTATTAGTTATCATATAAGAACTTCATCCCCTTCAGTTTGTTGTATTAAAATTATTTCCGAGGGAGATTTCTTTTATTCATAATATAGACATTAAGAAGTAATCTTCACAAATTGGACATGTATACCATAAAAATAATCCAGGCTTACTGCCTGGATTATTTTTATTAAATCATTCTATTAATTTCTTTTTTTAATCTTTTTATTATTCTCTTTTCTAGTCTTGAAATATAAGATTGGGAGATTCCCAATATGTCAGCTACCTCCTTTTGAGTCTTTTCTCCTCCACCTTGAAGCCCAAATCTCAGTTCCATTATTTGTTTCTCCCTAATGCTCAATTTGCCCATTGCATTTTTTAACAGTTGTTTTTCCACTTCATCCTCAATGTAATGATATATTAAATCATTTTCAGTTCCTAATATATCTGAAAGAAGAAGTTCATTCCCATCCCAATCAACATTCAATGGCTCATCAAATGATATTTCTGCTCTCACCTTACTATTTCTTCTTAAATACATTAATATCTCATTTTCTATACATCTTGATGCATAGGTAGCTAGCTTAATCTTTTTTTCAGGATCAAATGTATTAACTGCTTTTATAAGTCCAATTGTTCCAATTGAAATTAAATCCTCAATGCTTATACCCGTATTTTCAAATTTTCTTGCAATGTAAACTACTAGTCTAAGATTCCTTTCAATCAATACAGCTCTTACTTCTTCATTTCCCTCTTTTAACTGGTCAACAAGCTTTTTCTCCTCTTCACTACTTAAGGGTGGAGGAAGTGCTTCATTTCCTCCAATATAGTATACTTCCTTCTGAGAAAAAATCCACCACTGTACTCTAAAAATAATATTTTTAATACTATTAATAATTCCTTCAATGTAATGTTTAAAAGTGTTCAATAATACTCCCCCTTAATAATCCCTGGATAGGTTAACGCCTGGTAATCTCCTTCATTCGAAATTGGTTTATTATATAATGCGATTATTGGTTCTTTGACTACATTAGTTTTTGATTTAAGCCTACTTATTACTAAATCCATTCTTATTCCAATAAGTATTCCATTTTCCACACCCAGTGCTTTATAGGGAATTATTCTTATTCTAGATTTTAATTCAGATTCCATTATCCTTTTCTTAAAAATATCATAACTGTAATCCTTTAAAATTACTTCCCTTAACTCATCAGGTAGAATATCGATTATTGTTTTATAATACACAATTATAACAGGCATATTAGAAATTGGGTCTTTTAATGAATTCCCAGTATCAATCAAAGCAATGAGACTGCATTTTCTTTCATTCAATACTATATCCATCTCAACCTTTGTTTTTTCATTCACATAGTATCCTTCAAAATAATCAAATCCAAACTTTATTAAAATAATTGCTATTATACTTCCTAGTATAATATACTCGGGAGATGGTGAAACACTTGTAATGAATAATGCCCCATTGATTATTTCAGGTGTCGGATTGTTTAAATAAAATATCCCTAATAAAAGCCCTCCAATTATAAATGCTTCTAAATAAAACAATATTAGTATTTTTACAAATTTCTTTAATTCAAGTGGTGAAAAAGCCACAATAAGCATTAATACAGATATCATGTATTTCATTATAACTGAGTATAATATATGTAAATCAGGGTAGAAAACAACTATTACATATAATGCCCCTATAAATGCTGCAATTACAATTCTCCACTTTTTAGTCCTGCACTTACAAAATCTATTTATAAAGTACAGAAGTAAATAATTCATAAAAAAATTTTCTATAATAAGAATATCAATATAAATAACTTCTTTCATCCTCCCACCTCCGTGGGACATCTCTTATATTAATTATAGAACTACTAACATGTAAAATTTGTCGCTTTATAATTATGTAAATATAAAATTTTTCACTATATTACGCCAAAATAGTTAAAATTACTTAATGATAGGATATATTTATGCGTAAAAAAAGAAGGAATATAATTCCTTCTTTAAAATCTCTTTTGTCTTTGATTTCTAAAAATTGGAGGTATATCCAGATTATCAGAATCAATATCAATATTATTATCTTTATTTACTGGACGTCCTTCAATATTAGGATTGTTACTTACATTAATTTTATCTTTTCTAACTTCCCTATCACTCATAGGTTTATCAAATCCAGTAGCAATTACAGTTATTCTGACTTCATCGCCTAATTCTTCATTTATAACTGCTCCAAATATAATATTTGCATCAGGATCTGCAGCTTGTTTTACTTGATCAGCAGCTTCATTAACCTCAAATAGAGTAAGATTAGGACCACCTGTAATATTTAGCAATACTCCTGTTGCTCCATTTATTGTAGTTTCAAGTAGAGGACTTGAAATAGCTTGTTTTGCAGCTTCAACAGCCCTGTTATCATCAGATGCACATCCTGTACCCATATGAGCTAATCCTCTATTTAGCATAATTGTTTTTACGTCTGCAAAGTCTAAGTTAATAAGCCCTGGTATCATAATTAAATCTGATATACCCTGAACACCTTGCCTCAAAACATCATCTGCAAGTTTAAACGCATCAGTCATGGTCGTCTTTTTATCTACAACTTGAAGCAGTCTATCGTTTGGTATTGTAACAAGAGTATCAACCTTTTCCCTTAGTTTTAGTACACCCTGCTCTGCATGTATCATTCTTTTTCTTCCTTCGAACATAAATGGCTTTGTAACTACTCCAACAGTTAATATTCCTAATTCCTTGGCAATTTCAGCTACTATTGGTGCAGCTCCTGTTCCAGTTCCTCCACCCATACCTGCAGTTATAAATACCAAATCTGCTCCTTTTATAGACTGTGCAATTTCTTCCTTGCTTTCCTCTGCTGCCTTTTGTCCTACTTCAGGATTTGCTCCAGCCCCTAAACCTCTAGTAAGC
>JBEQBT010000111.1:0-10408 GCA_041639705.1 Clostridiaceae bacterium
TGATAGTACTTCCTATCCTGTTTATATAGAGAAAAAGGTTGAGGTTGAATACACTCCTACCTTTATCAAACTGTTAAGTGTCTTAGGATTATTATTTATATGTTACATTATATATAGGTTTTATAGAGCTTTTAAAATTTTAAGACAATGACAGATTTTATTATTACAGTATTAGGCACGTGTGGAATTAGTTCCATAATTACCTTCTTTCTTACAAAGAGAAAGTATAATGTTGAAGTGCAGGAAGGAGCCATAGAAAATGCAGACAAAAGTTTGGATTTCTATGTAAAGTTGGTTAATGATATGAAACAACATCTTATGGACATTAAGGTTCAAAACCAAGCTGAATTTGAAGAATTAAAACAACAAAACACCGAGTTGAAAAAACAAGTAACGGATTTAAGTGATGAAATTCTTTCTATGAAAAAATTTGCCTGTTACAAGGAGTCATGTAACAGACGTTGGAAAGACCCAAAACAAAAAGCAGTAAGAAACACAACTAAAAAGAAAAGTAATGAAGTACTTTAATGTATATGAAGTGGTTGATAAAACCACTTATACAAAATATAAAGACAGCTCAATAAGATTTTTAGACAACAGGCTATTGGAAACTCTCGATATTATCAGGGAGATATTAGGAGTTCCAATGGTTGTTAATGATTGGTATTGGGGGGGTAATAATCAACAAAGAGGTTTAAGGACTAATATCTGCCAGATTGTTAAAAGTAAAGGTAATGAATTATACCTTTCAAGTCATTGCTTTGGCAGGGCAATTGATGCAGTTAGTGCAAAAATGTCTGCTGAGGAAATGCGAAAGAAAATAATCCTTAATGCCTATAAACTTCCTTATCCTATAAGGCTAGAAGCGGGTGTTTCTTGGCTACATTTTGATTTGAACATGCTTCCAAATGTACCAAAAATTACTATGTTCTCATAGTGTTTTGCTATGGCATTTGCATAATAGTAATATATTCTATATATTTACCGTGTTTTAGAAGTATAAAATAAAAAGGAAGTATTATGGCAGGATTTGACATTGAAAACATGATGTCTGAAGAAGAGGCTGCAAATCTCTTTTTAGACTCAGGTGAACAAGGAAATCAGGTAGCCGCCCCTGAAGAGAATAAAGGCGGAGAGAACATTGAAAAGGAAAATAATGATAATGAAAATACTACTGAGGAAGAGGTAGATGTTGACAATTTGTTTACAGCCTCTCCAGAGAGCGTAGGTAGTGGGAAAACAGGGAAGGGGGAAGATACTGATAAGCCTAATGGCGGAAATACTTCTTCCAACTTTTATTCTTCAATTGCCAACGCCTTGAAAGCAGAAGGTATCTTTCCTGACCTTGATGATGAAGTTATCAGTAAAGTACAGAAACCTGAGGACTTTCGTGATTTGATAGACCAACAAATCAAAGCTGGTCTTGATGAAACACAAAAGAGGGTTAATGAAAGTCTTAATCTTGGTATTGAACCTAATGTTGTAAAACAATATGAAAGTACAATAGCATATTTGGACAGCATTGATGAACAGGCTCTTAAAGCTGAAACTCCTGAAGGTGAAAACCTGAGAAAAACACTATTGATGAATGATTATGTCAATAGAGGTTTTTCAAAGGAAAGAGCCGTAAAGGAGGTTGAAAAGTCATTAAACAATGGAAGTGATATTACAGATGCTCAAGACGCATTGGCTAGTATTAAATCTTTCTACAAGTCCCAATATGAGGGAATTATAAAGAAAGAAGGAGATGCTGAGGCAGCCTTTAAGAAAAAACAGCAGGAAGATGCTGAAAAATTAAAGACTTCCATAATTGATGATGAAAAAGTTTTTGGCGATTTGGTTGTAGACAAAAACACAAGAAAGAAAATCTACGACAATATCATGAAACCTGTTTACAAAGACCCTAAGACAGGGGATGTTTATACGGAGATTCAAAAGTATGAACATAACAATCCTAATGAATTTTTAAAATATTTGGGATTGTGTTATACCTTGACTGAAGGTTTTAAAAATTTTAACGGTCTAGTTGAAAAGAAAGTTAAAAAAGGAGTATCCCAAGGATTACGTGATTTGGAGAGTAAGCTAAACAACACTTCAAGAAACTCTGATGGAAATCTCCAATTTATGGGATTTAAAGATGATAAGGAATCCAGCTTTCTAAAAGACTACACCTTTGATGTGTAATAACTATTAAAAATTTTAAATACTATGGCTGGAAAATTAGGCAAATTTCAGATGGTTGCAGGAGAGCATTGGATGGGTCTTACTAAAGAGAACCACTTGGGCTCTTGGCTACAAAGCAACCAAACAAGCGGTTCAAGATTAATGGTTGAATTGCTTGCTGCAAAAACTCGTAGAACTATAGACACATACTTGTCAAAATTGCCTGTTGCAAAATTTGACAATGACAATGAGTACTATTGGGATGTGGTAGGTTCTGCAAGTAGGAACATTCCTTTGATTGAAGCAAGGGATGAATTTGGAAATGTAATTACCAAGAATGATGCTGACTCTTCAAATATGAAGATGGTAGGTGCTGGTACAGCTCCTTTCTATTTGGTATTTGGAGAAGTTTGGTTTGCAGATGGTGAGTACATTGTAGGTAATCTTAATGAGGCTTATCAATTTAGGATTCTTGGCGATGCTAAACTTGAAGGAACCCATGCTGTTTACAAAGTAGAGTTGGCAGGTGGTAATGTTGATGGTGTTCCTGCAGAAAGGTTGTTGTCAGGTGAGAGATTTTCTATTGAAGCTGCTTTCATTGAAAAAGAACTTTCAAGGAAAGTTGGTGATGTGAGGTTCGCTACTCCTGTTTCAATGAGGAATGAATGGTCAAGAATCCGTATTCAACATAAAGTTCCTGGAACTATGTTGAACAAGAAACTTGCAGTAGGTATTCCTCTTTTGAAGAAAACTCCTACAGGTTATCAACGTGCTGTTGAAAATATGTGGATGTTGCAAGTTGACTGGACTGTAGAACAACAATTCAATGACTATAAGAACAATGCTTTGTTATTTGGTCGTTCTAACAGAAATATCAATGGTGAATATACTAACATTGGTAAATCTGGAGAAGCTATCAAGACTGGTATGGGTCTTATGGAACAAATTGAAATGGGTAACACTCAATATTACAACCGTTTTTCTTTGAAACTTTTGGAGAATGCATTGTATGAACTGAGTGCAGCTAAACTTGAATTTGGTGAAAGGAAGTTTATAATCCGTACTGGTGAAAGGGGTGCTATCCAATTCCACAAGGCAGTACTTGATGCTGTAAGTGGTTGGACTCAATTTACCTATAATGGTGATACTCTTGGTGTAGTGAAGAAAACTAATGCTTCATTCACAGGTGCTACCCAAGCATTGGCAGCAGGTTATCAATTCACAGAGTATATGGCTCCTAATGGGGTTCATGTATCTTTGGATATTGACCCAATGTATGACAATCTTGAAAGAAACAAGATTATGCATCCAAATGGTGGTGTTGCAATGTCATATCGCTATGACATTATGTATGCAGGTACTGAAGAGCATCCAAACATTCAAAAATGTGAATTGAACGGTCAGTCAGAATTCCGTGGTTATGAATGGGGTCCATTTGCTAATCCATTCACAGGACAAACAGACAACTTGTTTGCTTCTTATGATGAAGATTCTGCAGTAATCCACAAGAAAACAACTCTCGGTGTTGTAGTATATGACCCGACAAGGATTATCTCATTAATTCCTGCTATCTTGGCTTACTAATATTAAAAGGGGAGGAGCAATCCTCCTTCCCTTTATTTTTATAAACTAAATAATTTGGAAGAAGTTATGGCAAAGAAAATTGAAAATGAAACATCTAATTTGCAAGATTTTGAATTAGATGTTGAGGCAGCAGAACCTACTCTGCAAGAAGTACATTCACAGCAGGAAACTGCAACTGAAGAACCAGAGAAAGAAACTCCTATAAGGGATAACAATCCTAAAGGGTTGGTATCATGTCTAAGGAATGAAACTGTGATAGTAAGAAATATCAACAAAAAGACAGGGTTTAAAATTAATGACCCAAAACATGTTCTTTACGGAGGTATGGCTGAAGGTGCTATAAAAACCTTCACAGTTCCACAATTACAATCAGGAAATTTTGTAAATGTCCTGACTGATTTGGAAAAGGAGTTTTTGGAAAATGTTATGGGTCTTGAGTATAATGCATTGAGCATTTACAAAAAGACTAATAATTTCTGGAGTAGTGACAGTGAAAATGGAATATCAAGTGTAAGACTTGTAAAGGGAGATAATAGATTTGACCTTTCCAATCCAGAAGATTATATCAGATATAAGATTCTGTTGGCAAACAAAGATTTTATCGCTCCGTCATTACAAGCATTGCAAGATTCTCCAAAAGCAACTTATCAATTTGTCATGATACTTGAGAATGATGAAAGTGCTCAGTCAAGAGATAAGATGAATAACACAATGTTGTGTTACAAAGAGTTTGGAAAATATGAAAACAATGCAGATGTTCTTAGATTTGTCATTGAAACAATTGATGGTAGACCTACTGCAAAAACTACAAAACTTGAGTTCTTGCAGGATAAAACCATTGACTTGATACAGGCAGATGCCAAGTTGTTCCGAAAGGTTATAACTGACAATTTGTTAAGTACCAAGGTTTTAATTAAGAAAGCAATTGAGTCTGGAGTTATATCCAAGAGAGGAGATTATTTATATTTGAGAAAAGATAATTCTCCTTTGTGTGGAAATAATGAAGACCCGACGTTAAATAGTGCGGCAAGATTCCTTAATCTTCCTAAAAACCAGGAAATTAAGTTCTATCTTGAAGCCCAAGTAAAAGAATAGATATGAATACTACAGAATTTAGTTTACAATTTGACATCTACTATAATAGTATTGCTTCAAATCAGGCTCCTCCTGTTGATGAATATGAGAAGTCTGTATTCTTGACCAATGCTCAAAGGGATTTAATTGTTGACATTTATTCTGGACGTATAAATACGATGTCTTTTGAATCAACTGAGGAAGCAAGAAGGTATCTTGCAAACTTGGTTATAACTAAAACAATAACTGAGTTACAAAGGGAAGGTAGTAATACTACCGACCCTTATGTAATCAGTGATTTGAATTTTAAATCAGATATCAGCTATATAGTAATGGAATATGCTACATTGTCTGATGAGAATGCTTGTTTGAAGTATGCAAAACTTGAGGTTATTCCTATAACTCATGACGAGCTATTAAGAACTCTTAATAATCCTTTTAGAGGGATGACTGATAGAAGAGTGTTAAGAGTTGATGAAAATGATAACATAAGTTTATATTCAAAACAAGAACTAGGCTCGTACAATATAGTATATGTAAAAAATCCAAGTCCTATTATATTGGAAGATTTGAGTATTTATGGTGAGCAAGCAACTGTTGATGGCATACAAGATGTTACACAATGTCACTTACCAGAGATATTTCACAGAGAAATTCTTAATAGGGCTGTAATTGCAGCAAAACAAGCATATACAAATGTTCAACAAGCAAATTCATAACTAACATTTTTGTTTAATTAAATACTTAAAAAAATGACTAAACTTAACACAAATCAAAACAGACAATTTTATGTTGTCAAAGAAGTGGCAGGCTTTTATAAAGCTGCAGCATCTGAAGTTATTGGTAGTAAATTAACTAAAGATTCTGCTGAAGGTTCTGTATTTGTAGGAGTAAATCCTGACGGTGCTGGATATATTCAACAAGTTGGCAAAGGCGGGATTGTAAGCACTGGAATAATTGAAAATATTTCACGTGTTAAAAAGACTGCTTATACCGCCATGCGTAGACCTTTGAAAAAATATAAAATTTCATTGGATTCCAACGTAAATGGTGGTGCTCCTATAGCTGGTCAGGACTATATTATCCAATTCCAAATCAAGAATGCTTTTGGAGGTGGTATGAATGATATTTATTTGAAAATGGGTGGTAGTGTTTATGCTACTACAGGAATAAATGCTTCTAAATTCTGGGCAGCAATGTACAAATCCATTCTTTTGAATTTCAAAAGAGAACAAAACGACTGGTTTGAGTTTGATGTTCCACAAGCATCTGTAACAGTAAGCAATGCTTACACCCTTACTGCAAAAGATGGAGGCACTGATGGTAATAGCTTGAAGTACACATTAAGTGTGTCAGGTGATGCTGAAAGTGTTACAGTTTCTGGAGGCACTGTAGCTATTGTCTTAACAGCTGCAAATAAGACTGTAGGAGACCTTATAAGGGTATTAAATGAAAATGATGCTCCTATTTCAGCTGCTCCTGCTGGTACTGCAACAACTAGTACTACGCTTAGTGCTGTTGTAGATGCAACTTCTTTATCAGGTGGAGCTGATTATATTACTATCAAAGAAAAAGAACTTTCTTGGAAACTTGGTAAGACGTCAGATGATGGCATTGATGTTACTTTTATAACTCCTGTTGTAGAATCAGACCATGTAGAAGTACAATGGGCTAAAGTAGACGACTTGACGCCTGCTGTTGCAAATGTATCTACTGGAGAATTTGTAGGTAATGGCAAGAAAACTGCTGATATGGAGTACTTCTTTCATGGTGAAAGAGGAGACCAATACAGGGATTTTATTGGTGATAAAATGATTGATACGGAATATATGGTTGACTCAACCAAAGAATATGACTTCTTTGATATTCATTTTGCTTATCAAGGTTCTTGTGAGGACATCCAAAAATCTGAAAGAGACATTACTTTGGTAGTGGACCATACATTGACTCAAACTCAATTGGATTCTGCAGGTGATACTACCGTTACAACTAACTTGGAAAAAGCTTTAGAAAAAGCTTTCGAGTAACTGTAAAATAAAAGTAGAAACTTACTAGGATGTTTAACTTCGAGGGAGGGAATTAAAATCCCTCCCTTTTTTAATTCTCTAATACTATGATAGTTTTTGAAAATTTTCAAATAGATAAAGACAAGATATTAACAGGAGTTGTTAAAAGTACTGTTGAAGGAGTGTTTATTACATCTCTTTCAATAACAACACACGACTATTATAATAAAGAAAATGATTTTTCTTTACCTGTAGATATTCCTGCCGAATGCCAATCTTTTAATATTTCAATTGACTTGAAGACTGAACAAATGGTTAAAGTTATAGAAGAAATATCTGAAAGTAAGGCTTTTGACTTAAATAAAGATTTAATTATAGCTACTGCAGAAACTACAGAAACCGTAGAAAATGCAATAGTTGACTGTTGTCATAAGAAACCTGCAGTAGGAATTGCTTATTATCAATACTGTCTGTTTAATAAAGCATTAGGTTTTGTTAAAACTTTATGTAATGAGTGTGAAATAAACAAAGACCTCATTGATTTTATTTTAAGACATAATTCTCTTGATTTAGCTATTAAGTGTGGAGATGTTGACTTAGCCATCAAATTGTGGAATCTGTTGTTTAATAGAAATGTAAATACTGTAATAACTAAATCTTGTGGTTGTCATGGACGATAAAACAATACTCACAGCTTTGGACAGATATTTTACAAGATTGTCACAAGTAGGATATATGGATTATCCCAAAGTGTATAGTCTGTTGGTAGGTCTTTATTTAAACAATATGTTTAAAGTTTTATCAGAAGATGATAAAAACTTTACAAAAGATAATGAACTATTGCAAAGGGCTGTAAATTGCCTTGAAAACAGCAACTGTATGTTCGGTTTTACCGATTGTAATTGTTAATATTTCAATATCCTTGCCTTTACTATAAAAATTGTGTATATTTGGCAAGGATATTTTTATGTTATGAGTACTTATAGAGAAATGGTTTACATGGTACTTGACGAGCTGAAACTCTTTTCAGATGATTCGTCATTTACAGAGGAACATGTAAGGTTCTTATTGGACAAATATAGAATGTTCATGCTGAAACAACAGTATGAAAAGGAGAAAAAAGAAATACCTGAAAGTAACTATCAGACATTATGTCTTGACTTAATGGAAGTTCCAGCAATTGACGGAGAGCCGTGTGAAGGTTCAACCTATTTGAGGAGCGTTGAAAAAATTCCTGACACTCTGCCATTTGGAACACAGAATGTATATCCACCTGATTATTATGGAAGTACGCATATCGCCTTTGTAAGTAAGGAGAGAATGAGATTTGTAGGTTGTAACAAGTATTTGCAGAACATAATCTATTGTTCTTTAGGACCAGACCATTTTCTTTACTTCACTTCTTCAAACCCTCAATTCAAATATATGCAAACTGTCAAGTTTACTGCATTGTTTGAAGATTCAAGTAAGGCTACTGAATTAAGCTGTGAAAAGAATGAAGAAGGACACTGTGATTGGATGAATAATCCATTTCCTTTTGAAGAGGCTATGATACCTCAACTTATTCAATATGTTGTGAGAGAACTTGCAGGTCCATCTTGGAGCCCTAAAGATGATGAGAATAATGCTAATGATGATTTGGCAAGACTTGCTACATTCCTTTCGAGCAATAGTAAATCTAAATTACAAAAAGCTTTAAGTGAAGATTTATGACATTTGAAGAATTTACAGTAGAGACTAAAAAAGCTAAAGGCTCCAAAGAGAAAAGAATAAGAGATTCTTATGGAGTCAAATGTGCTTTTAAGGAAATGAGAAGAAACAAATGGAAAAACTGCAAAAGAGCTGTAACTGAAAAAGAGTTTTATGCAATCATTGAAGCAGTTCATGCAGTTTATGCAGAAGCATTGTTAGATGGTGAAGATATATTCTTTCCTTATAGAATGGGGAGATTGTCAATAGCCAAACATCCTGCAAATACTTATGTTAATGACAAGGGCGAATTGATTGTAAAGAAACCTATAAACTGGAAAGAAACTTTAAAATTATGGTATGAAGATGAAGAGAGTAGGAATAAGAAAACTTTAATAAGGCATGACGTAAGTGAAGTATATCATATCAGATATAATCATTGGAGAGGTAATGCAAAAAACAAACAATTCTTTAAATTCACTCCCTGCAGGTCATTAAGAATAAGACTTAAAGAAAAAATTAAAAATAATGAGATAACTGACGCTTTTAATTATGGAAAAGTATATTAGTATAAAGCAAATAATGGATGATATTCTAGTCCATCCCCTTCTCAAAGACTTACCTTTGGAAAGGGCTGTAAACTATGCTGTTGAGTTTACAAGGAGACTGGGTGCTCCAAAGAATCTCACAGAGAAAAATGCAGAGTTGGAAGTACAGGATTATATGGCAAAGCTCCCTTGTGATTATCTTGAGATAGTACAAATAATGGATAAAAAGACAGGAAGAGCATTCAGACATACGACTGACTCATTTCATTTAAGTCATGTAAGACACACTGACTTGACCTATAAGATACAAAACAGTGTTATTATTACCTCTATTAAATGTGGTAAGATAATTATTTCCTACAGAGCTGTTGGTGTTGATAGTGAAGGTTATCCCGTTATTGTTGATAATGCAAGTTTCATTAAGGCGTTGGAACTTTATATCAAAAAAGAATGGTTTACAATTCTATTTGATACGGGAAGAATAAGTCCACAAGTATATAACAACACAGTACAGGCATATAACTATGCAGCTGCTGAAGCACAAAGCAGTCTTACTGTTCCATCAGTTGATGAGATGGAAAGTTTTACAAATATGTGGAATACTCTTATTCCAAGAATGACTGAACATGATAATGGATTTGCAACTTTAGGTACAAGAGAATATATTAAAATACATTGATTATGACCCCAAGCCAACAACATTTTGTACAGATACAAGGTATGCACAGGGATTTTAATGAAGAACTCCCAGACACTCAGCATGCCTATGATATA
This sequence comes from Clostridiaceae bacterium, assembly GCA_041639705.1. Classification (GTDB taxonomy): domain Bacteria; phylum Bacillota; class Clostridia; order Clostridiales; family Caloramatoraceae; genus JARDZI01. The sequence continues at coordinate 9,839 of JBEQBT010000111.1, forward strand.
AGAAATATGCGTGTTACACCTATTGATGAGGAGAATCTTCTTTCTCTTGTAAATGAGAAAGGAACCTTGGCTATTGATATTTACGATGCTGTAGCTCCAAGTGAAACTCCTATGACTATTTCAGGTAAATGTATAGGTTCTTGTTTTATAGCAAATCAGATTGTGTTGTTTGTACATGACAAGTTTGCCGAGGATAAAGATTTGATTTATCGTATATATCAAGAAGATGGAATTACTAAAGCACATTTACTTGTACATGGTAATCTTGATTTTAATGAAAACAATCCTATAGATTGTATTACTTTTTTTGAAACTGAAGATATTCAAAAAGTATATTGGATAGACAGAGAAAACCAGTTAAGATATATTAATATTAGAGATAAAGAGAAATTTTTTAGTGGTGATACTCCTATCACTTTAACGGGTACAGATTTTAAAGTACAACAGGTTGTAAATACAATACCAGCGCTTTATGGAGATACTAATCATTTGGTTAATTTGGAAATTGAAAAACTCGCAGGTGGAGGTTATTTTAAATCTGGAGTAATACAATATGTAATCACATTTAGC
>JBEQBT010000112.1:0-10111 GCA_041639705.1 Clostridiaceae bacterium
TCCAATCATTTGCATGCTGAAATCACCATAGCCGCACTTCGTGCTGGCAAACATGTTCTCTGTGAAAAACCTATGGCAACAACAATTTCAGATTGTGAAGCCATGGTCAGGGCAGCAGATGAAGCAGGAAAAAAGCTACTCATAGGGCACAACCAAAGATTGACAACAGCCCACAAGAGGGCAAAGAAGCTTATTGATGAAGGAATTATAGGAGACATCCTCACATTTAAAACAACCTTTGGACATGGTGGACCTGAGACCTGGAGCATTACTCCAGGACCTAATGTATGGTTCTTTGATAAAAAAGTTGCTGTTTTAGGTGCCATGGCAGATTTGGGAATCCATAAGACGGATCTCATCCAATTCTTGACTGGTCAAACTATTATTGAAACCACAGCAAAACTCACTACCCTGGACAAAAAAACTTCTGACGGAAACCTCATTGGAGTGGATGACAATGCCTTTTGCATATATAAGCTGCAAAATGGAATTGTTGGGACAATGACAGCCAGTTGGACCTATTATGGACCAGAGGACAACAGTACCATTCTATATGGAAGGTTAGGAATCATGAGAGTATATGATGATCCCAGTTACTCCATAAAGGTTTTACTTTATAATGGTGAGAAAATTAATTACGAACTTGAGAGCATTCAGACAAATGACAACCAGACGAAATCTGGAGTTATTGATCTTTTTATAGACAGTATAATAAATGACAGGGAAACAGAATTGTCCGGAAAGACTGCACTAAGAGCCATGAGAGCTGTGTTTGCAAGTGTGGAGTCATCAGATACAAAAAGGGCAGTTATCGTGAATCAGGATTAAGGAGGAGGAAAATGAAACTTGGATTTGTAAGCGCTATTTTGGCTGACTACAGCTTCGAAAAGTTAATCGGCACTGCCAGTGAGTTAGGATATGAGTGTGTTGAAGTTGCATGCTGGCCAAGGGGAAAATCAGAGAGAAGATATGCTGGTGTCAGTCATATGGATGTGGATAATATGACAGATGAGAATGTGAATTATATAAAACAGTATTGCAAAAACAAGAACATTGAAATCTCATCCCTTGCCTTCTATCCCAATACAATAGGAAATGACATGGAAATGAGAGAAACTAATGTTTCACATTTATACAAAGTCATTGACGCCAGTGCAAAATTAGGCGTGAACATGGTGACAACCTTCATTGGAAGAGACCAATTCAAGAGGGTTGAAGAGAACATTGAACTCTTCAAGAAAGTGTGGCCTCCCATCATAAGCCATGCGGAAGAGTTGGGAGTAAAAATTGCCATAGAGAACTGCCCGATGCTCTTTGGAAAAGAGCAGTGGCCAGGTGGACAGAACCTTTTCACATCACCAAAGATTTGGAGAGAATTGTTTGAAATTATACCTAGCAATAATTTCGGTATAAACATCGATCCCAGCCATTTTATATGGCAGATGATGGATTATATCAATCCGATTTATGAATTCAAGGAAAGGATCTTTCATGTGCACTTCAAGGACATGAAAATTTATCCAGACAAACTAAGAGAGGTGGGAATCATGGCATATCCATTAGATTACATGAGTCCAAAAATTCCTGGACTAGGTGATGTTGACTGGGGAGCTTATGTGTCAGCCCTCACTGATATCGGATACAATGGCTATGCATGTATAGAAGTAGAGGATAGAGCCTTTGAGGAAAACGAGAAGAGAGTTCTGGACAGTTTGAAGCTTTCAAAGAAATACATGGAGCAATTTGTAATCTAAAATATAAGACACAGAAGACTCTGAAATGCCCACACTTCAATTTGAGGTGTGGGTTTTTGATGCCCAAATGAAACTCATAATAACAGATCATTATATTTCCCAGTAAACAATAATAAACTGCTTTATTCAAATATATTGTCATATTGACAATATTGTAGTGGTCGATGCCCACATCGACAGGGCATTAAGCAGCCCAGCAATATCCACATGAAAAGTATAAATCTACAAAATAGCAAATATTCCAAGACACAGAGGTCATTATCCATTACGACGTAAAATATACTTTGTTGATATATAAATATATGATAGAATAATAATTGTATTTGAAATAAATAATTCTACCCATTGATATAAAGAGGTGTACTTATGAATTATGAAATTTATCTAAAAAGAGAAATAGAAAAAACAGTATTTATTGAAACTAATAGAGATTTAACTGTAAATATTAAAGGAAGTCCAGTACTTAAAAAGGGTGAATATCCGCTTCTGCCACAGGATATTGTTGGTTTTGCTCAAAAAGGACTAGATGGAGTTCCAGGGGATGCAATAATAAATGGAATGATATATATAATTGCATGTGATCCAGAATTTAAATATAACAAGGGGTATATAGAATTTTTAAAGTCAGTTGAAGGAATAGAAAGCTACATAATAATGAACATAGAAAAATACAAGGATAATGACATTAAAAAAGCTGTTATATTTGCAACTACACTAACCACTTTAAAGCCTGATAAAATAATCGCTATGAATAGGTGCTATCTTTTAATGGAGCTGTATGAAAAAGTGGGGCTTGATTCAGTAGGTGCAGAAACAGTAAAAAGCCTTGAAAGCCTCTCCAATGAATATCCAGAGTTTGCAGAACCAAACTATTATCTTGGAGAATATTATTTAGACAAGGATATTGACAAGGCAAAGATATATTTAAGGAATTGCTTAAATGACCCTAAAATCCATGATAAGGCAAGTGTATTCCTTGAAAGGATAAATGCCATTGAAAATTATGATAGAGCAGTGGACATGGTAAAGGATGGAAATGGAAAGGATGCACTAAAAATACTAATTCCATATGTGGAAAGCAATCCTCAAAGCCTTGATGGATTATACTATACAGCAGTTGCATATAGACTGATAGGAGACCCATATAAGGCACTGGACTATCTTGATCAACTATTAAATTTTGGCGAAAGGCTTGAGGTATACAGTGAAATAGGTTTGAACCTGGCAGCACTAAATGATTTTGAATCTGCCCTTGAATACTTTAAAAAAGCTCTTAAAATAATGCCTGATGATGCTGGAGTTATTTGCAACATTGGTGTATGTCATTTAAGCCTTGGACAGTCAGATGAAGCTAAGCACGCCTTTGAGCTAGCCTCCAGAATTAACCCCAAGGATGAAATAGCCAAGGAATGGCTTAAAAAAATTGAATAGTAGATATATAATATATGTATATATATGTATATATGTAGGGGCGAACAGTGTTCGCCCGCCTGCACCCAACTCTCAAACTATCCTCTCAATTGCCCTTTTCAACTTTCCAATCTCATTTAACAAAAACAAAATATCCTCTTTAGTAGCAGGATCTTTCAGCTCCTTATCCTTATATGACTCAACCTCAGACCTTTCACAAAGGTTTTCTAATAACATCTTTGCCATTTTATATCTTTTCATTAAACTTCTTTTACTTTCAATATAATCTAAAATGCTATTATCCTTTAATACAATATGCTTGTCCATTATTTTCTCAATAGAGCAAAAGTTAATATAACCATATCCTCCATCTCTTATAACCCTTGGCCTTCTGATTCTCACAGGAATATATACCTCATTATTATTAAGATGTATTGGAATAAGATTACTTTGACCAAGGATTTTCTCTGCTCGTCTCTTTGCAATTCTTAAATCAATCATTTTTTCAGTGCATATGGATTTTAATGCTGATTTCACTGTTTTGTTTAAAACATGTTCTCCTGTCGTGTCCTTCATTTTTGTGCAGTTACCTAACCCCTCAATGTATTCAGGGATTAAATATGATACCATTTTACCACCTCATTATTGTTTTATTTGAGCAGGTGTCACCTATGTATAAGATAACTTTATTATAAACAGGAACATATGTTCTTGTCAATTTTAACTAATTGACATTTAACGACATCAATTAGTTTTGAAAAGTTTTAAAAAGTAGTTTTTAAGAGTGACTTATTTTTACTAAGAATTTTGAAATGATGTCAACCTTATAACATATACGTAGATATGGAAAAATATTTACAATAAATGTTAATTTATCCCTTTTAATATTTCCCAATATATGGTAATATAGTAATTGTTCGGTGAATAAATCATAATAAGCTATAAAACTTCATGCGTAAACAACACTTTCCTATTATAACAAGTAAATATGTATTTTTTAGTCAATGTACATAGTATTTCAACAGCAATTTTACTAGCAAATATTAATTTATGTTCGTAGTTAGGGCAGATGGATAAGAGAAAGGGGATTGAAAATGGAACAGGAGATGACACTTGATTTAAGGGAAATATTCCAAATTATCAGGAAAAGGTTATGGATAATATTACTTATAACAATTCTCGCTGTTATTGCTAGTGGAACTGTAAGCTATTATGTTTTAAGCCCAAGATATGAAGCAAGTACAACAATAATAATAGGAAATTCTCCCAAACAGGCAGCAGAATATGGATATGACTATAGTGATGTGCTTATGTATCAGCAGCTTGCAAAAACCTATGGAGAAATTGCAGGATCAAGAACAGTTGCAGAAAAGGCAGCTTTGAGACTTGGACAAGGAGTAACCCCTGATGAAGTATTAGGCAAAATAACTGTAACCACAGGGACAGATACTCAGGTAATGGAGATAACTGCAGCAAGTATATCAAATGAAGATGCAAGGAGTACAGCTAATGCACTTTCTGAAGAATTCATTGACGAGGCAATGCGAATATTTCCAACTGGTAATGTGCAGATAATGGACAGGGCAACCCTCCCATTATATCCAGTAAGCCCAAGACCAATGTTAAATATGGCTATAGCATTCTTCCTTGGTTTAATGGTCTCCCTTGGGATAATTTTCCTAAAGGAATCCCTAGACAACACAATTAAGACGGAAAATGACATACATAGGTTATTAGGCATTCCTGTTATAGGCATAATACCACAGTACCGACAAAAATAAACAGTTTATGGATATCCTCAGCGCAGCTAAGGATATTAAGTACCTAACCTTTATTCCACATTCAGAACAAAAGAACACATTGACAAGGAAAGGAGTGATATAAATTGGCGGAAATAAAACTGGTAACCTTAAAAGCACCAAAATCACCAGTAGCTGAAGCCTACAGAACTCTGAGAACTAATATACAGTTTTCGTCCTTTGATAATAAAGTAAAAACAATTGTTATAACCAGCTCTGGACCAGCAGAGGGAAAGACCACAACCTCATGCAACCTTGCTATAACAACATCTCAAGCAGGAAAAAGGACTATATTACTTGACTGTGATATGAGAAATCCCAAAATACACAAGGTATTTGAAATTTCCAACCAAACAGGACTTTCGGATGTATTAATTGGAGAAACAAACTTCTATGAGGCAGTACAAAAGAGTGAAATCGATAATCTATATGTGCTTCCGTCAGGAACAAGACCTCCAAACCCAGCAGAGCTTTTAGCATCAGAAAAGATGAAAAAGTTCCTCGAATCCCTTAAGGAAACCTATGACTATATAATAATTGACACTCCACCAATAATAATGGTAACCGACGCACAAATCCTTTCAAAATATGCAGATGGCTGTCTCCTAGTAATAGCCTCAGCAGAAGCAGATAAGAACGCAGTTATAAAGGCAAAAGAACTTCTGGAAAAGGTTGATGCAAAGATACTTGGAGTAGTACTTAATAAGCTTGATACTAGTAGGAAAGGTTATTATGGACATTATTACAACTATTATTATGGCAAGGATGAAGGAAAGCATATGAAAAGAGACAAGAAGAGGATTGGAGGGAAGAAGCAAGCACCATCCTTATGATTGCAATTCAAGCACCCTGTAGTGGCAGCTGCCACAGATGCTCCAAACCCCAGATTTCCACTTTAATGTTCTTTTAACTGCCAAAACTAGACCTAAGCAAAATAATGGGGGAGTATACCCATGAAAATACTAGTCACAGGAGGTGCAGGCTTTTAAATTAATTTCATTGTGCTAAAAATATCATGAAAGGAGACCGTTAGCTTGAAAAGAGCATTTGACTTTTTTACAAGCCTGGTATTATTAATACTTTTATCTCCAATCTTTTTAATATTAATTATAGCTATCAGGCTAACTTCAGAGGATTCAATATTTTTTAAGCAAAAGAGAATCGGTAAGGATAATAAAGAATTTATATTATATAAATTCCGAACAATGAGGAATAATACACCAAATGTTGCAACACATTTGCTTAAAGATCCTGATAAATACATAACACCTGTAGGTAAGTTTTTAAGAAAGAGCAGTTTTGATGAGTTACCACAACTCTTGAATATATTAAAGGGTGATATGACATATGTAGGACCTAGACCAGCACTGTATAATCAGTATGATTTGAAAGAGATGAGGACTAGGGTTGGTGTACATAAGTTGCTGCCTGGGGTTACTGGGTGGGCACAGATTAATGGGAGAGATGCTATTGATAATATAGAGAAAGTAAAGTTTAGTGAATACTATTTACTTAATAGATCTGTTTGGTTTGATATTAAAATTGTATTCTTAACAATTTTAAAAGTTTTGAAGGCAGATGGAATTGTAGAGGGTGGAGTTAAGATATCTAATAAAGAAGAATATAACAAGACGGCATCATTATAATGTTAATATGAAAATCCTAGTGGTCGATGCCCACATCGACTTCCCCAGAAAAATATTTAAAACAAGAATCCAGCAGCAATTAAAGAGCTACTGGATTTTTTTACATTTGCCTAAATAGACATTTGCATAATCAAAGCGCATATTCAACTGAATGATAAAAATACAAATTTTTTTAATTCTAGATTTAAATAGGTTTTCCTGCTAAGAATAGTTGGTAGGGAGGGGGTAGGTTCTAAGATCCTTCGCTACGCTCAGGATGACAGGTGTGCTGCGAACCCATCATGACAAGTCAGTTTGTGACATTAGCAACTTCGGTCGGGCCAAAAACCTCCCTCAGTTGGACCCCAGGGGTAGTTAACATTCCATTTAAGTGAATTGAGAGATAGTGAGACTTTTGAAAACATTTTTAATAGGTGGAATATGAACATTTATGTTCGTATTCCACCTATTATTTTTAACATAATTATTACTATATTTGATTTCTAATTTGGATTAATTTGAATATTAATATAAGATAAATATTTTATCACATTGGAGTAGTTTGATGATAGAAATCAAGAATAGATTTAGCTATTGAGCATAAATTTATATAAATAGGGAGGGATAACATTGAAAATATTAGTCACAGGAGGCGCTGGCTTCATTGCCTCCCACATAGTAGACAAGCTAATAGAAAAACAACATGAGGTAGTAATAATAGACAATCTATCAACAGGAAAATTCAAGAACATAAATCCAAAAGCAAAGTTCTATAAAGAAGATATTATAAATAAAAATAATATAAGTACAATTTACAAAAAAGAATCACCAGAAATAATTATCCACCTTGCAGCACAAATAGATGTTCAAAAATCACTAAAGAGCCCATCGGAGGATGCACTGATTAACATTGTGGGGACAATAAACCTGCTTGAATGCTGCAGGGACTATGGTGTAAAAAAGATAATATACGCATCTTCTGCCGCAGAATATGGAGAACCCAATGAACTCCCCATAACAACAAACCACCCTGCAAACCCAATATCTTTTTATGGAATTTCCAAGCATACTCCAACCCACTATATAAAAGTATTTTCACAGCTATATGGCATTAAATATACAATTCTAAGATATTCAAATGTATACGGTATTAGGCAAGACCCAAGGGGAGAAGGAGGAATTATATCAATATTTATTGATAAGTATTTAAAGGGTGAAACTCCAGTAGTATATGGGGATGGGGAACAGACCAGGGATTTTATTTATGTAGATGATGTGGCTGAGGCCAATATGGCAGTACTTACATCTGGAGACAATAAAATATTTAATGTGTCATTAAATCAGTCAGTATCTATTAATGAGCTTATTAAAATATTTAATATTGTCACAGATAAGAAACAAAATGTAAAATATCTTCCAGAGAGAAAAGGAGATATAAAGCACTGTAAGCTTGATAATTATGGAATCATAAATGAAACTAACTGGTTTCCAAGATTTTTGCTATTAGAAGGTATAAGAGTTACTTACAATTATTATTTGAATAATAGTAATTTCAGCAGGAGTGAAGTAAATGACTGAGCAAAATTTTAGCTATAGTAATTCTAAAAGTCAAGTTATTATAAATGAATCCATATTAACATATCCCTATGGTGAAACCAAGGCTATGAGTGAGAGAATTTTGACCGATACAACCAAGGCAAATCCGAGTTTTTCAGTATCTCTATTAAGATACTTTAATCCTGTAGGAGCCCATGAAAGTGGACTGATTGGTGAATCACCTAATGGAATTCCAAGCTACCTGATGCCCTATGTGACACAGGTTGAAAAGGAAAGTTAAAGAAGCTGCGTGTATTTGGCAATGACTATCCAACTGTAGACGGTACAGGAGTCAGAGATTATATTCATGTGATGGATCTGGCTGAAGGTCATTAATGTAAAAAAATTATAATATAATATGTATATAGTAAATAAGCTTGGTACTTTACAGATAGATAAAAAGGGAGAAGTGAAAGAGTATGGGGTATGATACGACCTTAGGTTTAAAGCAGTTGTTTCAAATTATGCTGAAAAGAATATGGTTGATTATACTGACAACTATTATATTTGTATTGGCAGCTGGAATCATAAGCCATTATTTTTTATCACCAGCCTACAAGGCAAGTACAACAATAATAATAGGTAATTCCCCAAAGCAGTCAGAGGGCTACGGTTATAATTATGATGATGTACTTATGTATCAGCAGCTTGCAAAAACCTATCAGGTAATTGCAACCTCAAAAACTGTTGCAGAAAATGCAGCAAAGGAGCTGGGCAAGGCAGTAAGCCCTGAGGAGGTTTCAAGTAAAACTGAAATAACTACAATGACTGATACACAGGCAATGGTGATAACCGTAACCAGCATATCCGGTGATGATGCAAGCAAAACTGCCAATGCAATTGCAGCAGCATTTATAGATGAGGCAATGAGGATTTTTCCAAGGGGCAATGTGCAGATTATGGACAGAGCTTCATCTCCAAAGAGTCCGGTAAGTCCAAGGCCAATATTAAATATGGTAATAGCACTTCTTTTAGGGCTCCTTTTATCAATTGGAATTATAATTATAAGGGAGTGCCTGGACAGCACAGTAAAAAATGAAAGTGATGTAAATAATTTGATTGGAGTTCAGGTAGTAGGAATAATACCCCAATATAGAGAAAAGTAAATACAAACTGGTGATCTATGAAGCTGCTTTCATATCTGGGCCCTTAAAAGCTGTGGAGACAGTAGGGCACCCTTCACCATACAGGAATTATTAAAATTAAATATCTGTATTGTAAGGAGTGGTAAATTTGGAAAATATAAAGCTGCCATCATTTAAGCTGTCAAAGTCAATTATTGCAGAAGCATATCGAACTCTCAGAACAAATATACAGTTTTCATCCTTTGACAGCAGGGTTAAAACAATCGTGATAACAAGCTCCGGCCCTTCAGAAGGGAAAACCACAGTATCCTGTAATCTTGCCATATCAATAGCACAAACAGGAAAAAGGACTGTATTGCTTGACTGCGATATGAGAAAACCAAAGATTCACAGGGTATTTGGAATTTCAAATCTGCTTGGGTTTTCAGATATTCTCATTGGAGAAACAAATTTCTGTGAAGTAGCAAATAAAACTGAAATTGATAATCTATTTATAATTCCATCCGGTACAACTCCGCTAAATCCGGCAGAATTGCTTTCATCAGTAAGAATGAAAAAGTTCCTGGATGCTATTTGTGAAGCCTATGATTGTATAATAATTGACACACCTCCTATTGTAATGTTCACAGATGCACAGATACTTGCACAACGTGTAGATGGGAGCCTCCTTGTCATTGCTTCAGGTCAGACTGAAAAAAGCTCAATATTAAAGGCAAAGGAGCTTTTAGACAAGGTAGAGGCTAAAATAATCGGAGTAGTAATAAACAAGTATGAAATAAGTAAAAAAGAATACAACCTCCAGTACTATTACGAGGGAACCAGGGAAAAAAATAGAAAAAAAC
>JBEQBT010000113.1:0-9997 GCA_041639705.1 Clostridiaceae bacterium
ATTCTTACTCCACTTGTAATAAATGGGCTCTGTGTTTCAAATGGAACTGTGTTCTTGTTAACTGTAATACCTATTTCGTCTAACAGGAGTTGTGCTTCCTTACCTGTTATATTCTTACTTCTTAAGTCAACTAGCATTAAATGATTGTCAGTTCCTCCAGATACAAGGTTAAAACCTCTTTCCATCAATGCATCAGCTAATGTCTTTGAATTCTTTACAACCTTTTTTTGATATTCTTTAAATTCCTCTGACATAGCTTCCTTAAAGCATATACCCTTTGCAGCGATAACATGCATTAATGGTCCTCCCTGAATTCCAGGGAATATGCTCTTGTCAATATCCTTCGCATACTTTTCCTTGCAAAGTATTGCTCCACCTCTTGGTCCCCTAAGTGTCTTATGGGTAGTAGTTGTTACAAAGTCTGCATATGGAACTGGACTTGGATGAACTCCGGCAGCAACTAAACCTGCAATGTGTGCCATGTCAACCATCATATAGGCTCCAACTTCATCACATATTTCTCTCAATTTTTTAAATTCAATAATTCTTGGATATGCACTTGCACCTGCAACAATCATCTTTGGCTTTTCCTCTAGGGCAATCTTTCTCAATTCATCATAGTTTATGTAGCCAGTTTCATCGACTCCATAGGATATAAATTGATATAGCTTACCTGAGAAATTAACAGGGCTCCCATGAGTTAAGTGACCACCATGTGATAGGTTCATACCAAGTACCTTATCACCAGGTTTTAGCACTGCAAAATAAACTCCCATATTTGCCTGTGAACCAGAGTGTGGTTGAACATTTGCATGTTCAGCTCCAAATAACTGCTTCATTCTGTCCCTAGCAAGGTTTTCTGCCATGTCCACATACTCGCATCCACCATAATATCTTTTCCCTGGATAACCTTCGGCGTATTTGTTTGTAAGTGGTGAGCCCATAGCTTCCATAACTGCTTGACTTGTAAAGTTTTCTGATGCAATAAGCTCTATCTTACTTTCCTGTCTTCCAATTTCCAAATTAATAATATCTAGCATTTCTGGATCGGTCTTTTTTATTGAGTTGAAGTCCATAGTATACACTTTCCTTTCTTTCTATCCTATTATTTTTTTAAGGAATCATATGTATTGCTTCACCCTTTAAACCCATAACAGCCTCTACAAATGCTTCACTTAGAGTTGGATGAGCATGAATAGTTCCTGCAATGTCATCCACATTTAATTTTTTGGTAACTGCCAAAGCTCCTTCATGTATTAAGTCAGATGCATGGGGACCCATTATATGTACCCCAATTATAGTATTATTATTATCACATAATACCTTTACCATTCCTTCAGTTTCTCCAAGAGCAAGAGCTTTTCCATTTGCACCAAACATAAACTTACTTACTTTATACTCTATTCCTGAATTTTTCGCCTCATCCTCTGTTATTCCAACAGTAGCAATCTCAGGGAATATAAATACGCAGCTTGGGACAAGCTTAGTGGTTTCATTATTGACAATTCCCGCTATTTCTTCAACCACTGTAATTCCTTGATGGGATGCTGCGTGGGCTAACATCATTTTACCATTTACATCACCAATAGCAAATATATTTTTTGCAGTTGTTTTAAAATTACTGTCGACTTTTATTCCTTTTCTGTCAAAATCTACTCCTACAGCCTCGAGATTAAGTCCCTCAGTTACAGGCTTTCTTCCTGTAGCAATAAGCACTCTTTCAGCAATAACCTGAACTTCTCCCTTTTTTCCCTCAGCAGAAACTTTAAATCCATCATCAGCTTTTTCTATTTTTGTAACCCCTGTTGATGTATGAATATCAATACCCTTCTTTTTTAATGATACCCCAAGTCTTTTTATAAAATCCGAGTCAATTTGGGCGAGTATATTAGGTAAAAATTCAATTACTGTTACCTTAGAACCCATGGAATTAAATATTCCTGCGAATTCCATGCCTATAACTCCCCCGCCAATTATCGCAAGACTTTTTGGTAGTTCACTAAAGTTGAGTATTTCATCACTTGTGTAAACTCCAAGGGTATTAGCCCCTGGAATTGGAGGTACAATAGGCCTGGATCCTGTAGCAATTATGATATTTTTTGTACTTATATCACTTACAATGCCATCTTCAAAAGCTACAGTAACAGTATTATTATCCTTTATAGACCCTGTTCCAGTTAATACTTCCACTTTGTTTGCTTTTAATAGCTGTTTAATTCCATTTCCTAATTGATCAACTATATTTTGTTTTCTTGCTTGAATTTCTGGGACGTTTATACTATAACCATCAACGCTTACTCCAAACTCATTTATATTTTTAAGGGTGTTAAGTATTTCAGCATTTCTATGCAGTGCTTTTGTAGGTATACAGCCCCTATTTAGACAAGTTCCACCTAATAAATCCTTTTCCACAAGGCAAACCTTTAATCCAAGCTGGGCTCCTCTAATTGCAGCCTCATAACCTCCAGGTCCTCCACCAATAATTACAATATCAAAATCCATTTTTACACCATCCTTATTTGCTCCATTTTAAAACTGGAGTTCTTGCAGCCTTAACCTCATCAAGTCTTCTTATAATGGTGTTGTGAGGTGCAGTTTTTACAAGCTCCGGATTTTCCTTTGCTTCCTTTGATATTTTTATCATAGCATCAATAAATCCATCTAGAGTTTCTTTGCTTTCTGTCTCAGTTGGCTCTATCATTATTGCACTATCAACAATAAGTGGGAAGTATATAGTTGGTGGATGGTAACCATAGTCAAGTAACCTCTTTGCCACGTCAAGTGTTGAAACTTCTTGAAGTCCTTCACCAAGTCCACCTAATACAAATTCATGTTTACATACCTCTTCTATTGGAAGATAGTAATACTCTTTTAGCTTGTTTTTCATATAGTTTGCATTTAAAACTGCTAATTCACTTGCCCTTTTCAATCCCTTTGCGCCCATTGAAAGAATATATGTGTATGCTCTTACCATTACTCCAAAGTTTCCGTAGAAGCCTTTAACCTTACCAATTGAGAGTGGTTTGTCATAGTTTAATGTATAATTCTCTCCCTGTTTCTCAACAACAGGTACAGGTAGAAATTGAACTAGATTCTTTTTAACTCCAACTGGTCCACTTCCTGGACCACCACCACCATGTGGAGTTGCAAAGGTCTTATGAAGGTTTATATGTACAACATCAAAGCCCATATCACCTGGTCTTGTTTTACCCATTATTGCATTCATGTTTGCTCCATCATAATATAGTAGCCCACCAGTTTCATGAACAAGTTTAGCTATTTCCTTTATGTTTTTTTCAAATAATCCAAGTGTACTTGGGTTTGTTAGCATTAGCGCTGCTATTTCGTCGTTTAGTGCAGCCTTTAAGCTTTCAATATCAACTGCACCCTTTTCATCTGACTTTATTTCAACTATGTCAAAACCAGCAACTGCAGCACTTGCAGGATTTGTTCCATGTGCTGAATCTGGCACTATTATTTTATTTCTCTTATGGTCACCTCTGTTTTGATGGTAGGTCTTTATTATCATAAGCCCTGTTAATTCACCATGAGCACCTGCTGCTGGCTGAAGTGTAACCTTTTCCATTCCAGATATTTCAGACAACATTTCTCCAAGTCCATACATCATTTCCAGTGCACCCTGGGCAGTTTCAACAGGTTGATATGGATGCAGTCCATTAAGCTTTGGAAGTGCTGCTATATCTTCATTTATTTTAGGATTATATTTCATTGTACATGAACCTAATGGATAAAAGCCTGTGTCTACTCCATAGTTTTTATTTGACAATAGGGTAAAATGTCTTATTACGTCAACTTCACTTACTTCAGGAAGTTCAACTTCTCCACTTCTTAAATTATTGTTACCAAACATATCCTCAAGTCCTATTTCTGGAACATCACATTTAGGTAGAGTATATGCATTCCTACCACCTTTTGAAATTTCAAATATCAGCTTATTATATTCCTTCATTTTATCCCCTCCAAAACTTCAGCTAATTTATCAATCTCAGCCTTTGTTCTTTTTTCTGTAACACAGAAAAGAAGTCCATTAGCAAGAGGATAATCCATGCTCAGATCATATCCGCCAAGTATCTTATTGTTTAATAGCTCTCTATTTACTTTGCTAGCATCACCTGCTACTGCAAATTCCATAAAGAAGGATTTGTTGAACAGAGGTTTATATTTCCCCGATTTAGTAATTTCGCTGAATGCATAATGAGCTTTTCTAGCACTTTGAACAGCAACTTCTCTTAGTCCATTTTTACCCATAGTTGTAAGATAAACAGCTGCAGTTAGAGCGTTTAATCCCTGGTTTGAGCATATATTTGATGTAGCCTTTTGTCTTCTTATATGCTGTTCCCTTGCCTGAAGTGTTAAAACGAATGCTCTTTTTCCATCCACATCATCAGTCTGTCCAACTATTCTTCCAGGAATCTTTCTCATTAATTTAGTTGTTACTGCCATGAAGCCCAGGTATGGTCCACCGAAGTTTAGAGCATTCCCTAATGGTTGTCCATCTCCTACAGCAATATCAGCTCCAATTTCTCCTGGAGTTTTTAACACCCCAAGAGAAATTGGGTCAACACACATAATAAGTAATGCCTTATTTGTATGGGTAATCTTTTCAACCTCTTCCATGTCTTCAATTATTCCAAAGAAGTTAGGATTTTGTACAATAACTCCAGCAGCACTTGAATCAACTGCTGCTTTCAATTTATCAATATCAGTAGCTCCATCTAACATGTCAACCTCAACGAGCTCAATTCCTCTAAAGCCTAAATAGGTTTTAAGTACCCTTCTTGTTTCAGGATGAACTGTTTTTGATACTACTATTTTATTCTTCTTTCCATTTTCTGCTGCTAACAATGCTGCCTCAGTACATGCTGTTGCTCCATCATACATTGATGCATTTGAAACTTCCATACCAGTTATACTGCAAATCATAGATTGATATTCAAATATAGCCTGCAATGTTCCCTGGCTTATCTCAGGCTGGTAGGGAGTATATGCAGTATAAAATTCTGACCTGGAAGTAATATGCTTTATAACTGAGGGAATATAATGGTCATAAGCCCCTGCGCCTAAAAAGCATGTTAAATCATCACTACTCAAATTTTTGTCACTCAAATTTTTCATATACCTTGATACTTCAAGCTCAGACATTGGAGCATTTAAATTAAGTTTTCTATTTAATTTCACATCCAGTGGAATATCTTCAAATAATTGATCAACAGAATTTAAACCCATGCTTTGAAGCATTTCCATTTCATCATCTTGTGTATTTGGTATGAATGGATACATGTTATGCCTCCTTGCTGCAAAAATCTTCGTATTCTTCAGCTGTCAAAAGGTCATCTAGCTGTGACTTGTCTGATATTTCAATCTGTACCATCCAGTTTTCATATGCATCCTCGTTAATTAATGCTGGGTCGTCAACTATTGTTTCATTTGCTTCTAAAACTTTTCCATTTATTGGCATATATATGTCAGATGCTGCTTTAACAGATTCAACAACTCCAAATGTATCCCCTTCTGCTAATTCAGAATCAACTTCAGGAAGTTCAACGAAAACTATGTCTCCTAATGAATGCTGTGCAAAATCAGTAATACCAATATATGCCTTCCCCCCTGAAACCTTAACCCACTCATGTTCCTTTGTGTAAAGTAAATTCTTTAATACCTTCATTTTTATTCCTCCCTTTAATTATTCTTATTACTTTTTATAGTTTTTGTTATAAAATTTTCTACTAATAACTTCTGCTTTTGCAGGTTTATTTCTTATAAGTATTTCAATTTGAGATCCTAATTCAGTATATTTAATATCTATTAAAGCAAGACCAATGTTTTTCTTTAATGTTGGTGAAAGATATCCAGTAGTTACAAATCCAATATTTTCACCATTGGCAGCTACCTCATATCCATGTCTTGCTATTCCTCTTTCCTTCATTTCAAAGCCAACTATCTTTCTTTTTAGTCCCTCTTCCTTTTGTTTTACAAGGGCTGCCTTACCAATGAAATTCTCCTTATTAAGCTTAACAAAATAGCCCAATCCTGCTTCTAGAGGAGTTATTTTCTCGGATAATTCATTGCCATACAATGGAAGATTTGCTTCAAATCTAAGTGTATCCCTACATCCAAGACCTGTTGGCTTTAATCCTAAAGCTTTGCCTGCATCCATTATTTTATCCCAAAGCATCTCAATATTTTCATTAGATGTGTAAATTTCAAATCCATCCTCGCCAGTATAGCCAGTTCTTGAAACCATACATTTTGCTCCTGCTACATCAACATTTCTATCACAGTAGAAGAACTTTATGTCTGATAAATTTGTTTTAGTTAACTTTTGAAGAATTTCCCCAGCATTTGGTCCCTGGAGGGCAACCTCTGAAACACTTGCAGATGTATTTACTAACTCTGTATTGTAGCTTCCTTTATTGTCAAGCATCCATTGATAATCCTTATCTATATTGCCTGCATTAATAACAAGGTAGAAAAACTCATTATTAAATTTGTATACTAAAAGGTCATCAACAATTCCTCCATTTGTATAACACATCATAGTATATAAAATTTGATTGTCCTGAAGAACTGAAATATCATTAGTGACAAGGTTCTGCACATAGTCAAATGCCTGTGGCCCCTTTACTTCAACCTCTCCCATATGGGAAACATCAAATAAGCCTGCTGTGTTTCTTACAGCCTCATGCTCAGGTATTATACCTTCATATTGTACAGGTAAAGCCCATCCTGCAAAGTCTATTACCTTACCACCATATCTTTCATGTACATTAAACAGTGCCGTTTTTTTTACATTCTCCATTTCTATCCCTCCAATATATTGTTTAATATACCTCTTATTCCATGATCTATGTATTAATTGAAAAAAGGAATATGAGGCTACTTAATTTTATGTACCCACATATTCCTTAACAATCACAATATTCAAAAAAACATTGCAAAATATAAAAGGAATAAGAGGGCATGTTACTACCTTTTGCCATCTTATTCCTCTGTTTATTTACCTGAGAGATTCTACACCAGTAAATCTTGGTGAATTGCTCCTTCGGTGCTGTATTTCAGCTTTTCAGAGACCCATCAAATAACGATACTTTTGCCTGAGAGTTTCTACATAGAATGGCAACTTCCTGTATTTCTCCTTCGGCTACCTTAAAAGATATCTCTCGTTATTATCATCTAGCCATTTATTATGTTATGCATTTCATATTATGAACATTAGATATTTGTATTTTATTATAATTATTCATAATATTCAATATATATCTTTAAAATAACTAAATAATTTACCAAAATGATGTAGATTGTTTATTTCGTAACACAGCAGGATAACCTTTTTCTATAATACTTTTCTATAATACTTGTTTATAACTAATTAATACCTTACAATAATAGTAATTATACCTATATTGAAAATTTTTATGAATTTTTATACAGCTTACTTTGGGGTGATAAAATGCTGTAAGATAAATTCTTCTAAAATTAGATATAAATAGTTATTTTTCTAACATAAGTGTAGAGAATTTAATATCAGGTATGTTTTAAAAAATACGAGTGGAGAGATATGTATGAAAAATTATAGTGTTTTTGAAATATTAGGTCCTGTTATGATTGGACCTTCCAGTTCGCATACTGCAGGAGCTGGAAGGCTTGGAAGGGCTGCCAGATCCATAGCTAAAAATGACTTTGAGTGTGTTACCTTTTATCTTCATGGTTCCTTTGCTAAGACCTACAGGGGACATGGAACAGATAGGGCTCTTGTGGCAGGTATACTTGGAATGGAAACTTCTGATGAAAAAATAAAGGAATCCTTTAAAATTGCTGAGGAAAAGGGAATAGGAATTAAATTTGTAGAAACTGATCTTGGTGATGTTCATCCTAATACAGTCAAGATTGTTCTAAATAGAAGTAATGGCACAAGTGTAAGTGTAACTGGCTCCTCTGTAGGTGGGGGGAATATAACAATTATAGATATTGATGGAGACCCATTGGAGCTGAATGGTCAATATCCTGTAATTATAGTTAAGCACAAGGATAGGCGTGGAATGATAAGCAAGATTTCATTTGCCGTTGCCCTGGGGAATATTAATATTGCAACTCTTAAAGTAGGAAGAGAATCAAAGGGAGAGATCGCAACTACTGTTATAGAAACAGATAATGTTATTCCAGTAGGTATTGTTAAAGAAATTGAAAAAATAGACGGGGTAATTTCGGTTAGAGCACTGAGTGCCCTTTAGTCGTAAGGTGGAGGAAATTATGTATAATAAGGCATATGAAATGATTGAACTTACTAATAAAAATAACTGTAGAATTTGTGATGTTGTTGTTCAGAATGAATGCAAGCTCACTGAGAAAACTGAGAAGGAAATCAGAGACGAAATGCTTGGTATTCTTAATGTCATGCTTGAAGCTTCTAAAAATGCACTTGAAAAGGAAGTGCGCTCTGTTAGTGGGCTTTCAGGTGGAGATGCTAAATTGCAGGAGTCCTATAGAAAAGCAGGTAGAACTATTTGTGGTGATATTGTAAATAAAGCAATTGCTAGAGCAATATCCTGTTCTGAGGTAAATGCTGCAATGGGTAGAATTGTGGCAGCACCAACTGCTGGAGCATCAGGAATTATTCCTGCAGCTGTGATTACTGCTGCTGAAGCAATAGGTGCAGATGAAGATGCTATGATAGATGCACTTCTTACCTCCTCAGGAGTAGGACAAATAATTGCTAAAAATGCAACTCTTTCTGGTGCAGAAGGTGGATGTCAAGCAGAGTGCGGTTCTGCTGCTGCAATGGCCGCCGCTGCCCTAGTTGAAATGTATGGAGGTACTCCTCAAATGGCATTTGATGCTGCAGCAATGGCACTTAAAAGCAAGCTTGGTCTAGTATGTGACCCGGTTGCTGGTCTTGTTGAAATCCCCTGTATAAAGAGAAATGCAACTGGTGCTGTAGAAGCAATGGCCTGTGCAGACATGGCACTTGCTGGAATAAAAAGTATGATTCCATTCGATGAGGTAGTTGAAGCCATGTTCAAAATAGGGAAAGCACTACCAATGCAGCTTAGAGAAACAGCTTTGGGAGGCCTAGCAACAACTCCAACAGGATTAAAATTGAATGAACAGGTTAAAAACGGGAAGTAGATGATTATCTGCTTCCCGTTTTATCATGCTATTGCATTAGATAGGCTACCCTCTTACTTTTCACAGATTCCATACAGAAGATTTAGCCAAATGCAATAAGGCTTTTTCACCGCAGTTGGCACCTATATATAATGCAATAAAGATTTAGCAAAAAGGTATTTATTGCATTATATGAATCAATGAAAATATTTTGCATAAATGATTTTTAAATGTAAAATCATTTATGCAAAATATATAGGTGAGGAAGCTAAAAATTTTTCAAATAAAGTATTGCAAGCTGGGTTCTGTCCCTTAGTTCCAGCTTTTCTAGTAGAGCTGTTACATAATTTCTTACTGTACCATGCCTTTAGTAAAACCCTTATCAAAAACAATTGCGTATTCTATTTTCATATATATAATGTTACTTTTTACTTCATTTTCATTAATTTCTATTACTGAAGACTTATCTCCAAGATCTTTTATTAACATATTTATAAGCTTTGTGTTGTCATTATCCACAATACCAACAGATAAGTTTTCTCCTCCATATAATGGGAGATATATATTATTGTGGAACCATTTTTATTAAGCTCCCTTACTGATTGAAGTATGTGATTTCTTGACTGTGGATCAATTCCAACCGTCGGTTCATCCATGATTATAAGCTTTGGCTGGTGCACTATTGCACATGCAATATTGAGTCTTCTTTTCATACCACCTGAATACTTTGAGGGTAATCCCTTTCTGGTCAGATAAATCTATAAAATAATATAAACAATCTAAAAAATTCTATAAGCTTATCTGCAATTCGCTCTTACATCGAAGTCTTGGTTGAGCCAGTGTACACTGAATAAACATCATCCTTATGTAC
>JBEQBT010000114.1:0-9914 GCA_041639705.1 Clostridiaceae bacterium
TTTGGAAGGTCTGGATACTGCTTAACCTGCTCAAGCAATGGTAATGTTTCATAGGTCTTAACTTCGTCTGGAGTTATGTTCTTTCCAGCTTTTCCAAGATAAACTGCAGCATTGTAACCAATCATTCTTACAGCCTCTTCATGCTCATGCTGTGGAAGGTTATCTATTGGTTCACAAACTAAAACAACATTGTTTGTCTTTGAGAATGGAGTATATTTTGCTCCTTCTCCTGTCATATCTATTATGCCCTCCTGGAAGCCTACTATCTTACCAGTTGTAACTACTGCTGCACCCTTTAATACGTGAGTTCTACCTGATCCTACTGTATCAACCTTTGCAACAAATCCAGGGAATATTCCTCCCTTTCCTTCAACCTTTACTCTAGGTTCTATTACATCTTTAACAGGTAAGATTCTTATTTCTTCACCTGGGTGAGCGAGTTCAACATTTATTGATTTTATTCTCTCGTCTCCACCAACTGCTTTGATGAGTTCTTCCTTATTTACATAAAGAACTCCGCTTTCAACCTTTGTTTCAGGTCCAAATTGTACATCCTTGATAAAAATATTTCCTAACTCAAGGCGCAAAGCCTTCACCTCCTAAATTATGCTATAATATTACTTTGTATAATAGTATTTATTTAAAGCTTGATTAAAAGTTCAAGCCTTTAATAGCATTACTTGTAGAATCTTTTAACTAATTCTTCAATATCATTGATTGTCTCAATTTTGTCAGGTGTTAGAGTTTCAGCCTTTTCCCCATTTACATATACAATCATTGTTGGAAGTCCTAATACCTTTTGTGCAATAGCAAGTCTTCTATTTTCACTTGTATTTAAGCTTGTAAACTTTATCTTATCACCATATTTTTCCTCAAGCTTGTGTACATCTGGCATTAATGCAATACATCTTTCGCATTTATTACCCCAAAAATCTACAAATACTGGTTTTTCAGTGTAATTAGCTACCTCGGCATCAAAATTATCCTTATTTACTTCTAGCATTATAATTCCTCCTATTTGTTAAATTTTTCATTAATATATTCTTCTGCAGTAATTGCAGCAATAGCCCCATCAGCAGCAGCTGTTATAACCTGTCTTAGAGTTTTTACTCTAACATCTCCTGCTGCGAATACTCCTTCAACGTTTGTTTCCATTTCAGTAGTGGTAGGAATATAGCCCTTCGGATCAAGTTCTATGTGTCCGCTTAATACTTCAGTTATTGGGTCTAACCCAACAAAAACAAATACTCCATTTACTTCAAGTTCAGAAAGCTCTCCTGTTTTAACATTCTTAAGCACTAGCCCCTCAAGCATTTCATCCCCCTTTGCCTCTACAACAGTGCTGTCCCATATAAATTTAATTTTTGGATTGCTAAATGCCTTTTCCTGTAAGGATCCTGCAGCTCTTAAGGCATCTCTTCTGTGTATTACAGTAACTGATTCTGCAAATTTAGTTAAATATATTGCTTCTGTTATAGCTGAATCTCCTCCTCCAACAACTGCTACATCAAGATCTTCGAAAAAGTCTGCATCGCAGGTTGCACAGTAGGAAACTCCCTTACCTCTTAATTCATTTTCATTTTTAAACTTACCAAGTCTCGGTTTTGCTCCAGTTGCAATTATAACAGCTTTTCCTTGATACTCATCATTTTTACACTTAACAATTTTAATAGCCTTTGATAAATCAAGGTCAACAACTACATCCTTAACAAAATTTGTTCCAAACTCATCTGCCTGCTGCTTCATTCTTGCAGCTAAAGTAGCTCCTGTACAATTTTCAATTGATCCTGGATAGTTTTCAAGTTCATCAGTTGTTGTTACTTGTCCCCCAAACTTTTCTTTTTCGATTATCAATACATTAAGCTTTGATCTAGAACCATATAATCCTGCTGAAAGACCTGCAGGACCACCTCCAACTACTATAATGTCATAAATCTGTGACATATAATTCACCCCTTTGGTAATTATCTTAATCATTATTTTTGAATATTCCTTACAAATTACATTGTAATTAATATTGATAAATCTAGTTATGATAGTGCATTTTTTATTAAATCAAAATCTATTAACCTAAAATCATCTAGTACACTATCAGACCATTGCTTCTTTTGCTTGTTTACAAGCAGTTTTGCTGCAGTTTCAATACTGTTTTCAATTAGCATTAGTGAATTAAAATCCAATTCACTTTGCTTTTCATGGGAAATTGCAATGGTTTTATAGGGAGTTTCATTTGGCTTTATACTGCCTGAAAGTGGGTGGGTCAATAATGTATAACCCTGATGTATATAATTTCTTGCTGCTGTAAATACATCCATTAATGAGCCATCAATAAAAACCACTTTATATTTTTCTTTAAAGGACTCTTGTGAAAGGGCATTATTTGTAATTAGTATTGCCTTCTTACTCAACTTTTACACCTCATACATAGGATGCTCCTTCTTACTTTTTTTGAGCATTAAATATTATATTATGTCACAAATACAAAAATTGGCATATAAAAAAAAGAGAATGCAATATCATCACATTCTCTCTGTTTTTTGTCAGAGGTCTGTCCCCAATTAGTACTTTTGCCTGAGAGTATCATTGAATCTGGCAAACTCAACTTACCCCTTCGGCGCCTTATAAAGGTCTCTCCTAATTGCTTCATCCAGATAAAAAATTATCAAAATTATTTGTACTATGCCATATATTATGTTTTATGTCCAATTTCTACCCAATATATATTATATAGCATTAAATCTATTCCTGCCATTGTTCTTTTGAATACATAGTATTGTTAAAATAAATACAGGCTTGTTAATTATTTATTCATATATTAATATGAACGCTCCTCTTGTCATCCTGAACATAGTGAAGGATCTTGGCGCTCAGATTCTTAACTACGTTCAGAATTCCCACGCGCGCCCGCACTATGATAAATGAAAGTCAGGCTATGTCATCCTGAGTGTAGCGAAGGATCTTCCCTATGGTACGTATAAGATCCTTCACTGCGTTCAGGATGACATTGACACTTGCAGTGACTTTCATAGCAATGACAGCCAGCTTTAATGTGAACCATTAACTTTGTTTCATCATTTTTTATGTGAGGAATCGGCGTGGAAGTTAATATGACTATTTCATATTGTCAAAGCCTATCTGTCTCAATGCTTCATATGCAATTATTGCTGCAGAATTTGAAAGGTTTAAGGACCTCTCTGATGTTTCAATCATTGGAATTTTAATCATAGTAGCTTTAAAAAGGTCTCTTATTTCATCAGTTACCCCTGACGATTCCCTTCCGAACATAATAAAGTCTTCCTTTGAATAATTAACCTCTGTATAAAACTTCTTCGCTTTAGTGGTAGACAAATATATTCTCTGACTACCATTTATTTTATAGAATTCTTCAAAATTCTCATAGTACACCACATCAAGCTGTTTCCAATAGTCCATTCCCGACCTTCTTAAATATTTGTCACTCACAGAAAATCCTAATGGCTTTATCAAGTGAAGTCTTGAATTTGTTAATACACAGGTTCTTCCTATATTCCCAGTGTTTTGGGGAATTTCTGGTTGATACAATACAATATTTAAATTCATTTTTGACCTCCAAAATTGTCTAGCTGTTAAAGGCAATCTTCTCAATTGCCTTTGCAACCCCATCATCATCATTAGTATCAGTTACATAATCTGCAGCTGCCTTTAATCCATCAGTTGCATTTTTCATTGCAACTCCAATACCAGCGTATTCAATCATGCTTATGTCATTTTCATTGTCTCCAATACAAATTGTCTCTTCTTTAGATATTCCATAAATATCACCTAATATTTTCACTGCATTTCCTTTAGATATACCTTTGGACATAATTTCAAAATTATTTACTGCTGATGCAGCTATAGATACATCAATTTTATTTGCTATTTCATTTCTAAGTTTATTTAATTTCTCTATTTCATACATTTCGGACATAATAACAATCTTCATTATTATTTGATGATTTTCTTCAATGGTTTTTTCTAAATTATCTGTTATAACTATTTTTACTTTTCTATTTTCAGGTAAAGATTCGTTTTGCTTATCATACATCTGTGCAGCAAAGATTACCTTCTCAGCAAAAATTGTGTCTGATGTGTACAGGAAGGGATAAAAACCATAGTCTTTAGCTATTTCCACTACTTTATAAATGTCTTCCTTTGGAAGAATTTTCATATAAATAACTTCATCCCTGTCCTTCTCCCTTATATATGCTCCGTTTGACGCTATTATCGGTGCCTCTGTCCCAATAAGGTCAGCATAAACCCATGCAGAAGTAAATATTCTACCAGTACAGACAACAAGCTTTATTCCCATATCAGCAGCCTTCTTTAGTGCTTCCTTATTCCTTTGGCTTACAACCTTATCAGTTGTCAAAAGTGTTCCATCCATATCCATTGCTATCATTTTATATTTCATATAATCACCCTATCTTTTGTTTTTCTTTAATACTCAATCAACAAAATACTATCATAACCTTTTAATCATTACAAATATTTTAATCATTATGTCTAACTTCTATTACTGAAAGTAATTATTTTTTAAAACATGCCATAGGACAAAAAAACGAGGCACAATTTTTATGATGTCTTGTCCCTCGTTACCTGTATTATTCTTATCTATTAGCAATCAGCTTTTCTGCTTCTGAAATTACATTTCCACTTGTTAAACCATACTTTTTATATAAAGCATCTGGAGCACCGGACTCACCAAAGGTATCCATTACTGCAATACCCTTTACAATACATGGTGAAAGACTTGAAGTAACCTCACATACTGCACTGTAAAGTCCTCCATTTATGAAGTGATCTTCAACAGTTATAATTTTACCTGTTTCCTGTGAAGCCTTGATGATTGCTTCCTTATCAATAGGTTTGATCGAAGCCATACTAATAACCCTAGCTTTAATTCCTTGCTTCTCCAATTCTAGACTCGCTTCGTATATAACTGGAACCATTGCTCCATGGGCAATAAAGGTTATATCATTGCCTTCTCTAATAGTATAAGCCTTTCCAATTTCGAATTCTGAGTTTTCATCAAAATATATTGGACATTCCTTTCTTCCAATCCTAATATATACTGGTCCATTATATTCTATTGCTTTTATAACTGCTTTTTTAGTTTCTATTTCATCTGAAGGAGTTAAAACAATAAAATTAGGAAGTGCTCTCATTAATGCTATATCATCCAGGCTCTGATGTATTGCACCGTCCGCACCTACAGCAAGGCCAGGATGAGTTGAAATGATTTTAACATTCAAATTGGAATAAGCAACTGATTGTCGTATCTGGTCATAGCATCTTCCTGGAGCAAAGCATGCAAATGTACTTGCAATTGGAATAAGTCCTGCCCTTGCCATACCTGCTGCAATTCCAATCATATTTTGTTCACTGATTCCAACATTTAAAAATCTATCAGGGAATTTCTTTCCAAAGTCTTCAGTCTTCGTAGCCTTTGAAACATCGGCATTTAGAACAAATATATTTTCATTCTTTTCTCCAAGCTCAACTAGAACCTTACCATACATATCTCTTGGTGCCATTATCTTACTCATTTAAAGCCACCTCCTGCTCATCCAATTCCTTAAGTGATGCATCATATTCCTGCTCATCAACTTTTTTAGCATGCCATATTACACTGTTTTCCATAAAAGAAATACCCTTACCTTTTATAGTATTACAAATAATAAGGTTAGCTGCTCCTTTTTTTATATAAGAAAACGCTCCATCTATTTCCTCAAAATCATTTCCGTTAATATCCATTACATTAAAGTTGAAAGCTAGCATTTTGTCCTTAAGATTTGTTAGTCCAATTACATTTTCTGTTATATCATCAAGCTGCAGCTTGTTGTTATCAATAATTATAACCAGGTTATCCAGTTTTAAGTGTTCCTGAAGCAGGAAGGCTTCCCACACTTGACCTTCTTCTAGCTCTCCATCACCAAGCATTACAAAAACATTGTTCTTCAATCCTTTTTTCTTAAATCCAAGTGCCAAGCCTATGCCAAATGAAAGTCCCTGTCCTAGTGACCCTGTTGAGCACTCAATTCCAGATGCAGAATCTATATGGCTATGACCTTGAAGTCTTGAATTAATTTGTCTGTAAGTTTTCAATTCTTCAAGTGGGAAAAATCCCCTTCTTGCAAGTACGCTGTAATATCCAACTGAAGCATGACCCTTGCTGAGAATAAATATGTCCCTTTCAGTCATTAATGGTTCTGATACATTGATGTTCATCTTTTCAAAATAGAGATATACCATCATTTCAAGTGCAGAAAATGCACCACCTAGGTGTCCTGAACCTGTTAGCTTCTGTGTTTTAATACAGTCTCTTCTGACATCAATTGCAATTTGTTTTAACTCCTTTAATCTATTAGCATCCACCAATAACACCTCATTTTTAGATTAATAAATAAAGGGTAGTCAACCTACCCTTTATTATTTGCATTACTTAACAAATAATTTTAATACATTTCCAAGAACTATACCTACGGCACCAAAATCAGAATCACTGAATGTAGTGTTAGCATATCCAAGGTCACCTAAAACTGGTAATAGCAATACTGGTAGGAATGTTATTAGTAATCCATTTGCAAATGAACCTATTAATGCACCCCTTCTACCTCCAGTAGCATTACCAAATACACCTGCAGTTGCACCAGTGAAGAAGTGAGGAACAACACCAGGAAGTATTACAGGAGCTTTAAGAGCTATAAGTATTGCCATTCCAACAATTCCGCCAACAAAGCTTCCTAAAAAGCCTATAAGAACTGCATTTGGAGCAAATGGAAATACAACTGGACAGTCAAGTGCTGGTTTAGCATTTGGGACTATTTTTAATGCTATACCTGTAAATGCAGGAACTATTTCAGCTAGTATTAATCTAACACCTGCAAGTATTACATAAACTCCTCCTGCAAAAGTTATTGCTTGAATTAGTGAGAATACAATAAAGTTTTGTCCTGCGCTTAAATTAGTTTCAATATATTCCTTACCTGCTGCTACAGCAACTATAACATAGAGTATTCCCATTACAAGGGATATGGCAACTGATGTATCTCTAAGGAATGTTAAACCCTGTGGAAATTCCATTTCTTCTGATGATTTTGATTTCTTACCAACAAGCTTTCCAACCCATGCTGACAAAACATATCCTAATGTTCCAAAGTGAGCTAATGCCACGTTGTCCTCACCAGTGATTTTTCTCATTGTAGGCTGTGCAATTGCTGGGAAGAATGCCATTACAACTCCTAATAGAACTGAACCTACGACAATAAGTAATGTACCTTTAACTCCACCTGCTACAAGTATGGCAGCAATCATACATGCCATATATAATGTGTGATGTCCTGTTAGGAAGATGTATTTTAGTTTTGTAAATCTTGCAATTAATATGTTTGCAGCCATTCCAAATACCATAATAAGTGCTGTCTGAGTACCGTAGGTTTTAAGTGCCAATGCAACTATTGCTTCGTTGTTTGGAACTATGCCCTGAACTCCAAATCCCTGTTGGAACATTGATCCAAAGTATCCTAGGGATCCTACTACTATTCCTGCTCCTCCACCAAGTACTAAAAATCCCATTATTGTCTTGATGGTACCTTTAATTACTTCTGAGGTTGACTTCTTTTGAGCAATTAACCCCACCAAAGCTACAAGACCAACCAATATTGCTGGAACACTTAGGATGTCAAGAATTAACTTTAACATATAATATACCCCCCTTATAAAATTTAATTTTTATGAATAAATTTAAATTAGACCCATTTGTTTTAAAGCTGTACTAACTTTTTCTTTTAGCTCTTTCATATCTATCATGCTATTTAGGGATATAACCTGTCCTCCCAAGGAAGTTAACTGGCCTGCAATGTCTCTAGTACCGACAAAAATATCTGCTTTATAACCTTTAGCAGAAGAAAGATCTGAATGATCAACCTCGGCATTAACATTTAGCTCCTTAAGAACTTTTTTAATATTCATTTCTATCATAAAACTGCTTCCAAGACCACTTCCACAACATACTAAAATTTTCAATATATTCACCTCCTTTATTTTGAATGCTTGTTAATGATTTCAATTACATTCTCTTTATTTGAAGCTTTAAATAATGACGACATGTCCTCATTATTCATAAATAGCTCCATAAGCTGGGACAATGCTTTAAGATGGGTTTCATTATCCACTGCTGCAAGGGTTATTATCAGCTTTACTGGGTCATTGGACTTATTACCGAATTCTACTGGATTTTTTAATGTTATAAGACTCATTGATAATTTTTTTACTCCATTTTCAGGTCTTGCATGGGATAATACAATTCCTGGAGCAACCACCATATATGGTCCAAATTCCTTAAAATTATTTATAATTGCATCATAATATCTTTCTTCAACATATCCATTTTCTACGAGTAATTGAGAGCCCAATTTAATTGCATCTGTCCAGCCACTGCATTCTACATTTACTTTTATAGTATTCCTGGTTAGCAGGTTATTAAGCATATACATATACCTTCCTTCTATTTCAAAATCATTTATCTTCTTTAATTCATATAAGAATTCATATTGTAGAAACTTCCTATCAGGAATTTTTACATACTTCTCAGCAATATCTATAAGCCTATTTACTAGTTGTAACTGGTTGTAATGGTTTTCTGTTCTATCATATTTAAATTTTAGATACTGTCCAAGCTTTATATAATCCTTCTCAAGTAACATAGGATTTATTCTTATGTACATTTTAGGATCATAATCAGGAATTTCAACTGTGCTTATAATATAATTAAATTCCTCGGTTATTGTCCCTATCTCTCTACAGGATACAGTGTCAACTATTTGAACATTGAACTCACTAGCAATCTTTGATGCAACCATTTTGGCAGTTCCGATTCCAGTGCCACAAACTATTACAACCCTTGGCTTATCCCTAGTGACTGCCCTTGCATTTTCAAGTGCTGCACCAAAATGCAGAGTTATATATGAAATCTCTTGATCATCAATTACATGTTTAATATAGTTCTCAAGATGAAATGCTACCCTCTTTGTGATTAAAAAAAGTTCATTGTAGTTTGTCCTTATTTCGTCATATATAGGATTTGATAGCTTTAAATTATACTTAATTCTATATATTGTAGGACGAAGATGTATAACAAGCCCTTGAATTATATTATCCTTGGCTGAACCAAAATCCACCTGGTATATTCTCTCAATCCCTTCTGTCATAAGTGTTGCTACTACAAAAAGCCCATCAGTGGATGCTTCTTCATTTTTAAATTCATTATTGTTCTTCAACACTTTTGCACCTAATAGATGTAGTGCAATATACCTGGTTTCAGTTTCTGGAATTTGAATAGTAAATTTTTCTTCAATTTTTGAAGTAATTACTTGTGCTACTTTATATTCAATACCTTGTTTTATAATTTCCATTTCAATATCAGGCAAATATATTTCTTTATTAAGTTGTATTCTTTTAATCATAATTGCAAGATGGGTTATTAGTCCTCCATAGGCTTCATCACTAAACTTCCTTCCAAGCTCAGTTTCTGCTGTTCTTATAAGACTGTTTAGAAAGTCCAGGTTAATATCTGAAAAAAGTATGTCAAACTGAAGGTTGTTTATTTTTGTTTGAGCCAACTTTTTACTTGCATAATTTAATATGTCTTCAGAGGATACTGTCTGAGATACAAGCTCTGTCATTATCCGCCTCTTATTAGCTTCTTCTCCTTCTATAAAAATACCAACCTTTGGCTTTCTTATAAGCTCAAGACCCCTGTCACTCAACCACTTTTCAAGTAAATCAAGCTCTTTGAGTATTGTATTTTTAGATATTGAAAGCTTACCTTGAAAATATGAAATATTAATAGGTTGACTAGATTGCAAAAGCTTTGTTGCAATAAACTTCATCCT
>JBEQBT010000115.1:0-9889 GCA_041639705.1 Clostridiaceae bacterium
TTTGCAAAATATCCCAAAGCTAATGATGTTATTACAAATAAAATCATAGATATTGTAGTTAGCTTTTGAAGCTTACCTTCATAGGTTCTTGCCTTGTTCTTTCCAAAGAAAGTTGCAGCTCCTCCAGAAATTGCTGATGACAATCCCTGAACCTTTGCTGGCTGTGCCATAACTACCACTATTACAAACAATGAAATCAATATGTGGAGAATTGTAAATAAAGTTTTCACAATAAAAACCTCCCTTTTGTGTATACTATTGTATTTTAACATAAAATTATATTAAAAACAATATCTTTGATAGATAGCTTATTTGTTTTATGACTTTCTTACAAGGTAACTAGTATCCTAAACATAAAATGCTATGCATACGTTGATACAAGCGGGCGAACACTGTTCGCCCCTACATGGAAGGTAACATAAGTATTGTCAGATAAATATAGGGGAGCTTTTAGCTCCCCCAAAAATTATTTTTTAACGTTGTAGAAAGCATCCATTCCAAGATATTCTGCAACTTCACCAAGCTCATCTTCAATTCTTAATAACTGATTGTATTTTGCAACTCTATCAGTTCTTGCAGGTGCTCCAGTTTTAATCTGACCAGCATTCATTGCAACAACTAAATCCGCTATTGTTGAATCCTCTGTTTCTCCTGATCTATGTGATACTACTGCGGAATAGCCCGCTCTCTGAGCCATTTGGATAGCTTCTATTGTTTCTGTAAGAGTTCCAATTTGGTTTAGCTTAATAAGTATTGAATTTGTTACTCCAAGCTTAATACCCTTTGAAAGTCTTTCAGTATTTGTAACAAATAGGTCATCACCAACAAGCTGTATTCTATTTCCAAGTCTCTCAGTCATTATCTTCCATCCGTCCCAATCCTCTTCAGCAAGACCATCT
The DNA here is from genome assembly GCA_041639705.1 of Clostridiaceae bacterium. Taxonomy (GTDB): domain Bacteria; phylum Bacillota; class Clostridia; order Clostridiales; family Caloramatoraceae; genus JARDZI01. Next base: position 900 of record JBEQBT010000115.1, read on the forward strand.
TCGATTGAAACTATTGGATACTTATTTACAAGGTTTTCATAGAAGGTTACCATTTCTTCTGAAGTAAATACTTTTCCTTCTCCATCAAGATGATATTTTCCATCTTCCTTATATAATTCAGTTGCCGCTGGATCCATAGCGATTGCAACCTGTTCACCTGGTTTATAACCAGCTTTTTCAATAGCTTCAACTATTACTTGAATAGCTTCTTCATTTGATTTTAAATTTGGTGCGAATCCACCTTCGTCACCTATTGCAGTGTTATAACCCTTTGCAGCTAATGTTTTCTTTAATGAATGATAAACCTCAGCACCCATTCTTAGTGCTTCAGCAAAACTTGTAGCTCCAACTGGCATTGCCATAAATTCCTGTAAATCTACGTTGTTATCAGCATGTTTTCCACCATTTAATATGTTCATCATTGGTACAGGCAATACTTTTGCATTAACTCCACCTATGTACTGGTATAGTGGTAATCCTAGTGATGCTGCTGCTGCTCTTGCAACTGCAAGTGAAACTCCTAGAATTGCATTTGCTCCAAGATTTCCTTTGTTTGGAGTTCCATCTAATTCAATCATCACTTTATCAATTAATGGTTGATCAAATACATTCATTCCAATAAGCTCAGGAGCAATTATTTCATTCACATTTTCAACAGCCTTTAATACTCCCTTTCCTAGGAATCTTGATTTGTCTCCATCTCTTAATTCAACTGCTTCAAATGCTCCAGTTGATGCTCCTGATGGAACTATTGCTCTTCCCATATTACCGTCTTCTAATTCCACCTCTACTTCAACAGTTGGGTTTGCTCTTGAGTCAAGAACTTCTCTTGCGTAAACATCAATGATTTCAATATACTTTTTCATACTTATATCCTCCTTTTATTTCTTTATTAGTGAGATTCCTGTCATTTCTGAAGGAATATCTAACCCTATAGCTTCAAGCATTGTTGGAGCAATATCACAGAGTCTTCCTCCATCTCTTAGCTCCACATTACCCTCTCCCACAACAAGGAGTGGTACTACATTTGTGGTATGTGAAGTGAATGGCTCTCCTGTTTCATAGTCAACCATAACTTCAGCATTGCCATGGTCAGCTGTTATATAAACTGCTCCACCCTTTTCGAGTACTTTATTTACAACTCTTCCAAGGCATTTATCCACTGCATTTATTGCTGCTATTGCAGCTTCATAAACTCCAGTATGTCCAACCATATCAGCATTGGCAAAGTTTAAAATTATTAAGTCATATATATCCTTATCAATTTCGTTGATAACCTTATCAGTAACTTCAAATGCACTCATTTCAGGTTTTAAATCATATGTTGGTACCTTTGGTGATTGAATAAGTGCTCTATCCTCTCCAGGATTTGGAGCTTCAACCCCTCCATTAAAGAAAAATGTAACGTGAGCATATTTTTCAGTTTCTGCAATTCTAAGCTGTTTTAACCCTTTTTTGCTTATATATTCGCCTAATGTATTTGAATAAGATTGAGGATTAAATGCTATATCTACATTTTTAATTGTAATATCATATTGAGTAAGGCATACATAATATACTGGGAAGTATACCCTATTAAAGCCATTAAAGTCAAGGTCAACAAATGCTCTTGTTATTTCTCTTGCCCTATCTGGTCTAAAATTAAAGAATATTATTGAGTCGTTTTCTTTTATCCTTGCAACAGGTTTATCTCCATTGGTAATTACTGTTGGAAGCACAAATTCGTCTGTCCTGTTTTCTTCGTAGGACTTTTCAACTGCTTCTAAAGCAGAGTTGAATATTTCACCCTCACCTTTAACCAGTGCATTATAGGCAAGTTCTACTCTATCCCATCTTTTATCCCTATCCATTGCATAATATCTTCCCTGTACAGTTGCTATTTTTCCAACACCTAATTGGCTCATATAGCCTTCAATTCTCTTAATATCCTCTAGGCCTGACTTTGGTGGAACATCACGCCCATCAAGGAATGCATGAACATAAACTTTTGTTAGTCCATTATCCTTACATAGCTTTAATAAAGCTTCAAGATGTTCAATATGACTGTGCACTCCACCCTGTGAAAACAATCCCATAAGGTGCATATCACTGTCGTACTTTTTAGCATTTTCAACTGCCCTTAAAAAAGCACTATTGCTAAAAAATCCACCTTCCTCAATCTCTTTATTTATTCTGGTAAATTCCTGATATATTATTCTTCCTGCACCAATGTTTAAGTGACCAACCTCAGAATTTCCCATCTGTCCTTTAGGAAGACCAACATCAAGCCCACTGGTTTTTAGCTCAGTGTGTGGATAATTACTCCAGTATTTATTAAAATTAGGTGTGTCAGCATTTGCAACTGCATTTCCTTCTTTTTTATTATTAATTCCCCATCCATCGAGAATAAGTAGCATTTTAGGTCTTTTCTGCATTTTAATCCCTCTCCTTGTCTAAGCTGCAAAATCAAAAATTAACTATTTGGGCAAAGTCATCAGCATTAAGACTTGCTCCTCCAACCAATGCTCCATCTATATCGCTTTGAGCCATTTGTTCTTTAATTGTAGTTGGCTTAACACTTCCACCATATTGAATTCTTACCTTATTTCCTGCTTCTTCACCACATAACTCTTTTACAGTTTTTCTGATGAATGCTATAACATCATTTGCATCCTTTGCAGTAGCGGTTTTACCTGTACCAATCGCCCAAATTGGTTCATAGGCAATTACCATATCAGATACATTCTCAGCATCTATACTTTGCAAATTCATCGTTAATTGATTCTTTATTTTATCAAATGTTTTTCCTGCTTCTCTCTCTTCAAGTGTCTCACCTACACAAAGTATTGGAATTAAGTTATAAATAAATGCAGCCTTAACCTTTTTATTTATAATCTCATCATTTTCCTTAAAATATTGTCTTCTTTCACTATGTCCAAGTATAACATACTTAACTCCAAGCTCTTTTAACATAGTTGGAGAAACTTCTCCTGTAAATGCACCACTTTCCTCATAGTACATATTTTGAGCACCAACTTTTATGTCTGTATTCTCAGTAAGTGTTATAACCTGTGCTAGGGAAGTAAATGCAGGGCATATTACTACTTCACATTGTGCATCCTTTACCTTATCTCTAAATTCAATTATGAATTGTGCCGCTTCCTTGGAAGTTTTATTCATTTTCCAATTACCAGCAATTATAGGTTTTCTCATTGATTATATCCTCCTATTTCAAACCATATTATATTGGTTTATCCAAGCACCCTTAGGGGCGAACAGTGTTCGCCCGCTGTTACATATACCTAGGTACCTTCGGGCGAACACTATTCGCCCCTACATTTTATCATTTAACGCAGATATTCCTGGCAGTTCAAGTCCTTCAAGGAATTCCAGTGAAGCACCTCCGCCTGTTGAAATATGAGTCATTTTATCTGCATAGCCTAACTGTTCAACTGCTGCTGCTGAGTCTCCACCACCTATTATGGTAATTCCATCAACATTTGAAATCACCTCTGCAAGTGACTTTGTTCCAACAGCAAATGCAGGCATTTCAAATACTCCCATTGGTCCATTCCATATTACTGTCTTAGCATCCTTTAATGCGCCTTCAAATAGTTTAATTGATTTAGGTCCTATATCAAGTCCCATATATCCTACAGGAATATTTCCTTCAACAATAATTGATTCTGCATCTGCCTTAAATTCCTTTGCTGCTACATGATCTACAGGAAGATATAGTGAAACTCCCTCTGTCTTTGCTTTATCAAGCATTTCCTTAGCATATTCAACCTTATCCTCTTCAACTAGAGAATTCCCTATTTCAAACCCCTGTGCCTTAAGAAAAGTATATGACATTCCTCCACCAATTACAAGTCTATCAACCTTTTCAAGTAGGTTGTTAATAACTCCTATCTTGTCTGAAACCTTTGCTCCACCTAAAACTGCAACAAAAGGCCTAACAGGTGCATCAAGTGCCTTACCCATTATCTCCATTTCCTTTTCAATCAGGAATCCTGCAACAGCTGGTATAAATTCTGCAATTCCTGCTGTTGATGAATGGGCTCTATGTGCTGTACCAAACGCATCATTTACAAATATATCCGCTAGGGATGCAAGCTTCTTTGCAAATTCCATATCATTCTTTGTTTCAGTTTTTATAAATCTAACATTTTCTAGAAGGACAACATCTCCTTCCTTCATTCCAGCTGTCAATCTTACAGCATTTTCTCCAACTACTTCCCTGTCATCTGCAAGCTTTACTTCTTTGCCTAGGAACTTAGATAGAGCTTCTCCTACAACCTTTAAGCTATATTTTGCATCATAGCCTTCCTTTGGTCTTCCGAGGTGAGACATTAATATTACCTTTGCATTATTTTCTATTAAGTATTTAATAGTTGGAAGTGCAGCTTCAATTCTTCTACTGTCTGTAATATTTCCTTCCTTATCCTGTGGAACGTTAAAGTCACATCTTACTATAACTTTTTTACCTTTAACGTCTATATCCCTTAATGTCTTTTTGTTCATTAAAGTTCCCTCCTCTATAATTAAATAAAGCCCGGCTTATAGTTGTAAACCACAGAGCCGAGCAATATTTGTTACATTCTTTCTGCTATATAGTTTACAAGGTCAACGATTCTGTTTGAGTAACCCCATTCATTATCATACCAAGAAACAACCTTTACCATGTTTCCTTCTATTACCATAGTTGAAAGTGCATCGATTATTGATGATCTTGAATCTCCTCTATAATCCATTGATACAAGTGGTTCTTCTGAGTATCCAAGTATTCCCTTCATTTCTCCTTCAGCAGCTTCCTTTAATGCAGCATTAACTTCTTCAACTGTTACATTTCTCTTAAGCTCTGCTGTAAGGTCTGTAATTGATACTGTAGGAGTTGGAACTCTAAGTGAGAATCCATTCAATTTACCCTTTAATTGTGGTAAAACATTTCCAACAGCCTTTGCAGCTCCTGTTGATGTTGGTATTATTGATTGTGCAGCTGCTCTTGCCCTTCTTAAATCACTGTGTGGAAGGTCAAGTATTCTCTGATCATTAGTATATGAGTGAATAGTATTCATTAATCCCTTTACTATTCCAAACTTTTCATCTAGAACCTTAGCAAATGGTGCTAAGCAGTTTGTAGTACATGAAGCATTTGATATGATTACATCCTTTTCTGGGTCGTAGTCCTTTTCATTAACACCAAGAACTATCATTTTGTCTGCATCGCCTGAGGGTGCAGAAATAATAACCTTTTTTGCACCTGCTGTAATATGTGCCATAGCCTTTTCCTTCTTTGTGAATAAGCCTGTTGATTCAACAACTACATCAACACCAAGTTCCTTCCATGGAAGGTTCTTAGGATCTCTTTCAGCAAATATTTTAACTTCCTTACCGTTTACAACAAGTGAATTTTCCTTCGCTTCAACTGTTCCATTGAAATGTCCAAACAGTGAATCGTATTTTAAAAGATGTGCAAGTGTTGCTGTATCTGTTAAATCATTTATAGCAACGATTTCTACGTCCTTATTCAACTTTTCCTGTGCAATCTTAAATGCATTCCTTCCTATTCTACCAAAACCATTAATAGCTACTTTAATTGACATGGTATCCCTCCTAAAAATATAAAATTTATTTTAATTTTAACTATATGTTAAAATTATTGCCATCTTCATTTATTTTTATTATTTCCTTTGAAGCACCTTCATCTGTTATAAGTACCACTGATTCATTATGAGTTTTTGTAGCAATTATTGCATGAGCTTTATTTTTCCCTCCTGCAACTGCTATAACATTTTTTACAGTACTTACATCGCTGAAACTCAATCCCATTGTTGGAGAAATATAAATTATATCTCCATTTTCATCGAAATAATATCCAAATGCTTCAGCAACAGCTCCACTATCTAAAAGGTTTTGAGTGCTTTCTTCTGACAAACCTCTTCTTCTAGACATTTCATCGGCTCTTCCTATACCAAATATTAATATATCAGCCTTGCCAATATACTCAATTGTCTCCTTAATATCAGGTTCATTCATCATTGTCTCTAGTGCTTCATGGCTAATATTATCTGGAACATGCAAAAGCTTGTAGTTTCCACCAATTTTCGAGGCTAGCTTTGAAGCAAGAGCATTTGCCTGGGTTTCAACATCTCTACCCATTCCTCCTCTAGCAGGTACCACCAACACATCAGGTTTATTTGTTTTTGGAAAGTTTTCTATAACCTGAGCTACAGAGGATCCACCTGTTAAGGATATTATTGAATTATTCATTATAAGGTTTTTAATATACCCAGCTGCAACCCTTCCCATCTCTTTTAATACTGTTCTATCCTCATCGAGATTTCCTGGAACAACAATCACCTTAGATATATTAAGATATCTTTTAAGCTTTTCTTCAATTTCTGATAATCCATTTATACTATGTATTAATTCCTCAAGACTACTAAGTATATTTTCCCCTTCTTCTGTAACTACCATACCAATGGAATTTACAATTATTAAACCTTGATCCTTTAAAAAATTCACTTCGGTTCTCACAATTCTTTCACCTAGATTTAATTCCTGAGATAAACCTCTTCTTCCAATAGGTTGATTGTAATATATCTTTTTCAAAATATGATATCTCTTATCCAGCAGCTCTACCATTTCTGGTATTATTTTTTGTTCTAATGCCAATAGATTTTCCAAAAAAGTCACTCCCCCTGGATTACATATGTCCCTATGGATGTTTTATGTCCCGTTTAAGGTACATAATTCGGGACGTTTTATGTCCCAAATTGTTTTTTTATATCCCACTTTTATCAATTTAAATATATCACTTGTTAAAATAATTTTCAATAGGCAAAAATAAAAAAAGGTAACATGCATATAAGATACGCTTGTCATCCTGAGTTTGGTGAAGGATCTTAATGGGTACCTCAGGAAAAGATTCTTCGTACGCTCAGAATGACACAGCCATTGGTGCCAGGCACTTCGCATTCATATTCCAGATGTTAAAACACATTATTTCTATACTATGGGAAACAGGTCTATGTCCCTCAGGACATAGACCTGTTTTGTCATTCTTTTCTTTTCGAGGATGATGGTATCCCTATTTCTTCTCTGTATTTGGCTACAGTTCTTCTTGATATATCTATTCCTTCATTTTTCAGCAAATCTGAGATTTGCTGATCTGAAAAGGGTTTCTTTTGATCTTCTTCTTCAATTACTTCTCTAATTCTATTTTTTATTTTAGATGTGGATATATCCTCACCACTTTTGTTTTGAATACCCTTTATAAAGAAATTTTTAATTTCAAACAATCCCTTTGGAGTTTGAACATATTTACCATTTACTGCTCTGCTGATTGTTGATTCATGAAGCTCTGTGACTTCCGCAATTTGTTTCAGTATTAAAGGCCTTAGCTCACTATCTGCTTCAAAGAAATCTATTTGGTATTCAAGTATTGCAGTAACCACCCTTTTTATTGTACTCATTCTCTGTTCGATACTCTTTATAAGCCATATTGCGGATTGAAGCTTTTCCTTTACATACATGTACTCAGGAGTATTTTTATTTCTTAACATTCTTTTATATGAATTACTTATTTTAACCTGAGGTACAGAATCCTCATTAACACTAACAATATAATGCCCATCTACTTTTTCAATATATACATCAGGTACAATATATCTTGTTGTATCTGATGATAGCCTGATACCAGGTTTAGGATCAAGACCTTTTATAATATCTATATACTCCCTTGTTTTTTCCAAGGATATATCATTTGCCTTTGCAATCCTTTGAATTTTCCCTTCCCCGACTTCCTCAAGCATGTTTAAAATTATATTTTCTAAAACCTTATCTTCAATTTCTTTTCTTTTTAGTTGTAACATTAAACACTCACTAAGATTTCTTGCACATATTCCTGGAGGGTCAAAGGTCTGTATAAGCCTAATCATTTCATCAGCATTATTCAAATTCATACTAAACTTTGATGAAATATTTTCAACATCCACAGTTAAATACCCATTTTCATTAATATTGTCTATAATATATTCTCCAACTCTATAGAGACCTTTAATTAAAGGAATCAACCTTAACTGTTCCTTTAGATAATCCCAAAGACTTGACTCCTTAGCAATAAAATGAAATGGAGATACATATTCCTTATCGTCCTCCATTTCCATATAGTCTATTCCTTCCTTCTCAAGGCTGCTTATATAGTCATCTATTGGATCAGCCTCTGGCTTATCCTCGTTTTCAGTTTCTAAAAGGGGATTTTCAACAAGCTGGTCTTCAATATATTCTTTTAACTCAAATGAGGTTAGCTGCAGCATTTTAACAGCTAATTGCATTTCTTGAGTCATTATGAGCTTTTGTTCCTGCTGTAATTGCAAATTGAAATCCAACCTCATGTGCATTCCTCCAAAATATTGATATTATTTAGCTATTTAGTAAACTTTATGATGTATTTTTATTAATAATTATATCATATTCGAAATTCATTAACAAATAAAGAAAGAACCCCTAGGCTGGTGAAATAAACGCTCAAACCTATGGGTTCTTTTATTCTATAATAATTTATGAATTATATACAACAAAGCTAAGAGTATTGGTTGTTGAAGCAAATAAATTAAAATTGAGTGCTGACTATGATAGGATAAAATTTTAATGCTTGGGGCTTCAAATTTGAAGATACTTTCCCTTTTTTTGTAAAAGGTTTTACCGATTACCGCACCAAATAAAAATACTCCAATCCAGGGAAGTAGTGGATAATAATCCAAAGAGCTGAAACTGTTGTTCAAAAGCCCTATTGGGAAAAGGTAAGGCACACTAACTGTCATTTTGTCAAATATATTTCCCACAATAATAGCTGCTACTGCAATAAGCAGTAAATATTTTCTATCCAGCTTCCTAATAAAATGGTATATAATCATACTGATTCCAAAAAAATGTAGTATTCCGAATTTAATAAAGTCTTGGGGAAAGGGTATAAATGTTACCACTGATAGGAGCATACCAAAGCC
>JBEQBT010000116.1:0-3386 GCA_041639705.1 Clostridiaceae bacterium
TCCGAGCTTTAATAATATGACTAAAAAGGAAATATTGGATGTTGCAGATTCATTAGGATTGAATATATCCTTTATGGGAGATGGAATAGGAACCGCTCAAGATATAGATTCAGGAACAGAAGTGGACAAAAATACAACAATTAGGATTATATTAGAGGCACCTGAAGAATAATAAATAGCACAACATGATATAATGTCATGTTGTGCTAAATAGTATTAGGAGGTAAATTCTATGAAAATATCAGAGCTTTTGCATAATGTTGATATCATTGAAATTGAGGGAAAAGACAGGGAGATTAATACATTGTCATATAACACAGCTACTGTAGTCAAGGATAGCTTATTCTTTTGTATTGAAGGAATGAAAACAGATGGACATATATTTGCGAATAAGGCTTTTGAAGGAGGAGCAATTGCTTTGGTAATATCCAAAGAGGTTGATGTAACCGAGGATGTGACTTTAATAAGAGTTAAAAATACAAGGAAGGCAATGGCTCAAATTTCCTCAAACTTTTATGGAAATCCATCAGCCAATATGAGTATTATAGGTATTACAGGTACTAATGGAAAAACTACATCTACTTTTTTGCTCAGATCAATATTAAATGAAATGGGAGAAAAGACAGGGTTAATGGGTACAATTTACAACATTTTTGGTGATGAAATTGAAGTAGCAAAAAGAACCACACCTGAATCTATGGATTTACAAAAGATGCTTTCTAAAATGTACGATAAAGGTGTGGAAGAATGTATAATGGAAGTTTCTTCCCATTCACTTGAATTAAATAGAGTATTTGGCATAAAATTTAAAGTAGGGATTTTTATGAATTTAACACAGGATCATCTGGATTTTCATTTAAATATGGAAAATTACTTCAGAGCAAAAATGAAGCTTTTTGAAAATTGTGAGAATGCAGTAATTAATATTGATGATGAATATGGAAAAAGAATATGTGAAGAAGCAAAATGTAATATAGTTACATATGGGATAGAGAAAAAAGCAGATGTATTTGCTGAGGACATAATAATTACTGGAGAAGGAACAAGTTTTAATCTTGGCTATAGAAATGAAATATATCCTGTTAGACTTCATCTTCCAGGTAAATTTAATGTGTATAATGCTTTAAGCTGTGCAGCTACAGCAATTGTATTAGGAATTCCACTACAAAAGATTATTAAAGGTCTTGAAGAATTAGAAAAGGTACCTGGAAGAAGTGAGAAAATCAATTCTAAAAGAGGGTTTACTATTATAATTGATTATGCTCATTCACCAGATGGAATATTAAACATATTAAAAACAGCCAGAGAATACACAAATAAAAGACTTATTACACTTTTTGGCTGTGGTGGTGACAGAGATAAGGGTAAAAGACCTTTGATGGGAGAAGCAGCAGGAAAATTATCAGACTTTTGTATCGTAACATCAGATAATCCCAGAACTGAGGAACCTCTGGATATTATTAATGACATACTTCCAGGAATCAATAGTACTAACTGCAATTATGTTATAATAGAAGACAGAAAAAAAGCAATTGAATATGCACTAAGTATTGGCCAAACTGGTGATGTAATTGTTATAGCTGGAAAAGGACATGAAACCTATCAGGTATTAAAGAATGGAACTATTCATTTTGATGAAAGGGAGATTGTCCATGAGTTGCTTAAGGAGGAGGATTAATGGAGAGTTTAAAAATAAATGAAATAATTAAATGTCTTAATGGGAGTATTAAAAATATTTCAGATGACATTGAAATTAAAGGCATTTCTACAGATAGCAGAAATATTCAGAAGGGTGAGTTGTTTATTGCACTAACTGGTAATAACTTTGATGGACATAATTTTATTAATGAGGTATTTAAAAGAGGTGCAGCAGCAGCTATAGTGTCAAAGGATGTTGAAAATAATTATCCAATTATAGTTGTTAATGACACATTAGAGGGACTTAAGAAAATAGCAGCCTATTATAGACAAAAATTCAACATACCAATTATAGCTGTTACAGGTAGTACTGGAAAGACAAGTACGAAGGAAATGATTGCGTCAGTACTCCAAGAAAAATTCAATGTTCATAAAACTCAACAGAATTTCAACAATGAAATTGGACTTCCACATACATTGTTTAATTTAAGTAAAAATCATGAAATATCTGTTCTTGAGATGGGAATGAATAATTCTGGTGAAATTCAAAGACTTGCTGATATGGCAAGACCTAATGTGGGTGTTATTACTAACATTGGTACTGCACATATTGAAAATCTTGGAACCAAAGAAAACATACTTAATGCAAAAATGGAGTTGACCACATATTTTAAACCTAATAATGTATTGGTAATTAACTCTGATGATGAATATTTGGCTAAAATAAATTATAAAAGCTATAAAATTCTAAGAGTCTCTTTAGAAGGAAATGGAGATTATAATGGGGTCAATATTAATAATCTTGGTGAACATGGCACAGAATTCGTTTGTGAGCTAAGGGGAGAGAAACATCTTTTTAAAATTAATTTGCCTGGAATACATAATATTTATAATGCACTTTTTGCAATAGCAGTTGGTGATTTATATGATGTAGATATTGAACAAATGAAAGCTGGAATTCTTAAGTTCAATCCTGGAAAGATGCGTATGGATATAATTGAAATTGATGGTGGAATCAAGATAATTAATGATTGCTATAATGCTAACCCTGATTCTATGAGGGCTGCTTTAGATGTTCTAGCATCATATAAGAACTACAGGAAAATTGCTATTTTAGGTGATATGTATGAATTAGGTAGCTATTCAAAGGATGCTCACATAGAAACTGGAAGATATGCCAGGAACAAATGTGATATATTAATAGCTGTTGGAGAACAAGCTGTACTAATATATGAAGAGAGTAAAAACCTAATTGAAAGCTATTATTTTAAAACAAAAGAAGAAGCCTGTATTAGTTTGAAAGAATTAGTGAAGACCAATGATATTATACTAATTAAAGCTTCAAGAAGGATGAATATGGAATACATTACAAACTTTTTATTAAAAGACAGGAAGGAGATTTAGTATGCTTACAGGAATTCCAGCAGAAATGCAGATTACAATTTACGCAACAATTGTTTCATGTGTAATAGTACTGCTTTTAGGGATAATTGTAATACCAGCATTAAAGATATTTAAATTTGGCCAGAGCATAAGGGAAGAAGGACCTAAAAGTCATTTGAAAAAATCTGGAATACCAACAATGGGTGGGATAATGTTTATACTTAGTACTACCATAACTGTACTAATAGTTTCACCCAAAATAACAGGTGCAGCAATTGTTGCCATAATCACAACAGTAGGATTTGGGTTTATAGGTTTACTAGATGATATATTAAAAATAAAAAGAAAGAAGAACTTAGGATTAA
>JBEQBT010000116.1:3396-9822 GCA_041639705.1 Clostridiaceae bacterium
TAAGGGCTTATCAGAAGCTAATAGGACAAATAGCCTTTGCATTTATACTTGTTTATTTTGCATATACTAATGGTAATATAGGAAGTGCGATTCTCATACCATATACTAATATAATTTTTGATTTAGGCATTTGGTATGTACCATTTATGATATTTGTTGTGGTTGCTGTAGTAAATGGAGTTAATCTTACAGATGGTCTCGATGGTTTAGCATCAAGCGTTACTATAATTGTAGGTGTATTCTTTGTTTTAGTAACATATGGACTACATATGACGGATTTGTCAATATTTAGTGGAGCGTTGGTAGGCGGATTGTTAGGCTTTTTAAAATACAATTCCTATCCTGCACAGGTATTTATGGGAGATACAGGTTCACTTGCATTAGGGGGAGCCATATCTGCAATAGCAGTATTGTTAAAAATGCCATTTATAATTGTAATAGTAGGAATAATTTATGTAGTAGAAAACTTGTCAGTTGTTCTCCAGGTTGGATATTTTAAGTTAACTGGAGGAAAGCGGTTATTCAAAATGGCTCCTTTGCATCATCACTTTGAATTAAAAGGGTGGCATGAAACAAAGGTAGTAGCAGTATTTAGTATTATTACAGCTATTTTTTCCTTATTAGGTCTTTTAGCAATTAGTTTCTAAGGGGGGCTATCATTTTATGAAGGAAAAAAAAGGACCAATAGATTTTCCACTTTTTATAGTTATACTCATACTTCTTGCCATAGGAATAAATATGGTCTTTAGTGCAAGCATGTTTGAGGACAGACAGTTTTATAATGATAGCTATTACCATTTGAAAAGACAGCTTATTTGGTCGGGATTAGGAATAGGAGCAATGATTTTTACCTCAAATTTTGATTACAGGAAGCTTAGAAATAGGAAATTGATAAACTTTGGTATGGTTGTTACAATTGCATTACTTGGCATTGTTCTATTTATGCCCAGTACAAAGGGAGCAAGTAGATGGATTGGTATTGGAAGTCTGGGTATTCAACCATCAGAGTTAGCTAAAATAATGCTTATTATTTATCTGTCCGATAATTTATCAAGAAAAGGGGAAAAAATTAAAAGCTTTTTACAGGGGGTAGTCCCGGTGCTCTTGGTTGGAGGACTTTTTGCAGGACTTATAATCATAGAGCCTAATATGAGTACAGCAGTTATTGTAATGACGGTATCTATCTTGATGTTGTATGCCGGAGGAGCAAAAATGAGCCATTTATTGGGAATAGCTGTCTCCGGGATTTCATTGGCCGTACTTGCAATTGCAATTGAGCCTTATAGGATGGCAAGATTTACAGGGTTTATAAATCCCTGGGCAGATCCCTTATACACTGGATATCAGGCAATACAATCCCTGTATGCATTAGGAGCAGGAGGACCATTCGGAATGGGATTTGGTATGTCCAGACAAAAACAATATTACATTCCAGAAGCTCAAAATGACTTTATATTTTCTATAATTGGTGAAGAACTTGGCTTTTTAGGTGTGGCTATTGTAATAATATTGTTTGCATTTTTAGTATGGAGAGGGCTTAAGATTGCTCTGAACTGTAAGGATAAGTTTGGAAGTCTCCTTGCAGCGGGAATAACAGCACTTATTGCTGTTCAATCTAGTATTAATTTTCTGGTTGTTTCTTCTTTTATGCCTATTACAGGAGTTACACTACCTCTTATAAGCTACGGAGGGTCTTCTTTACTTTTTACAATGGCTTCCCTAGGATTACTTTTAAATATTTCAAGATATGGAAATAGGACTTAGTACAGGAATAGGTTTCTAAAGAAATAGATTATATTTATAATTTTAGCATTAAAATTTATAAAATATCTTTTGGATAGTGGTTATTTCCCCCCTGATGTTGTAAAATAATACAGGGGGGTATCTGCATATTTATTGAATCCTATATACAATTATATTTATAACATGTTTGTTGTATTTAGTTTAGAATAAAATTGAACACATAATAACGATAGAGGGTTGTGAAAAAATGAGGTTATTATATGACAAAGGATAAAATCGAAAAAAAAATAAGGTCAAGAAGAAGAATATTCAAAATAATATTATTTATTATATGTTTTTCTATATTATTAATTTTGATGTTTAAATCTAAGTATTTTAATGTAAGTAATGTAGTTGTTGAAAACAATAGTTTTGTAACTGCTGAAGAAGTAACTGTTTTATCTGAAGTAAAAGGAGAAAATATATTTTTAGTTAATAAAGAAAAGCTTAAGGGGAATATTCAAAAAAATCCATATATTGAGGGAATAGATATAAGAAGAAAGCTTCCTTCAACATTAGTTATAAGGGTTAGAGAAAAGCAAATAAAGGGTTTGATAAAATTTCAAAACTCATTTATCAATATTGATAGCAATGGTAAAATGGTACAGGTGATAAATAAGTTCCCAAGTGGAAAAATTCCTTTAATTGAGGGAATAAATGTGGAACAATATGTGCCTGGCTTGAATCTAATTAATGATGATAAGATTAGACAGGATGCACTTGAAGCAATTTTAACAGTAAGTGATTATGTGGAATATAACGGACTAATTTATAGTATTAACATAGAAGATGCTTATAACATTACTTTGAAGACAATGGATGGTTTATTTATAAAACTTGGTGATTGGACAGATTTAAATAGTAAATTAGAATATGCCTATAATGTATTAAATAGCAAAGATGTTAAGGGAAAGAAAGGTACAATTGAAGTATTAAAGCTTCAATCGGAGTATACTGTAATATTCAGAGAAAGCTGAAAGGAGGAAAATTTATGAAAAAAATTGTTTCGCAAGTATGGATAGGAATTATTTGTATTATTTTAGGATTTATGATTACATTTCAATTTAAGGCAAACAGCAGTACTTTAGTTAAGAATACTACAAGACAGTACGAAAATATGGCTAAGGAGCTTGAAAGTCTTCAAAAGCAAAAGGACGATTTAAATGGAAAGGTAAAAGAATATCAGGATAAGGTTGATGAGTATGAAAAAGCTGCAGCAAATGATTCTACCTATGTGAAAAACATGAAAAATGAGCTTGATAAATTAAGAAATTTAGCAGGTGTTGAGGATTCTGAAGGACCAGGACTTGTTATAACTATATCTCCACCAATAGATGTAACACAGTCAGATTATAGTTCAATAAGATATGACCTTATACTTGAGATAGTTAACGAACTTAATTCAACAGATGAGGCTGAGGCAATAGCAATAAATGATGAAAGGTATACAGGAAGAACCCAAATTAGAGAGGTTGGTAATATAATAAAAATTAATGATGCAAGAATTGATCCAACCCAGGAAGTAACAATAAAGGCCATAGGAAACCCTGACATACTTTTCGGCGCATTTTCTATACCTGGGAATATTTTAGAATATATCAGAAGTTTAGGATTTGAAGTAAAGTATAAAAAACAGGATAATATAAAGGTTTTAAAATATAGTAAAAATATTGAATATAAATATATTAAGTAAGGAAGGAAGGTTTTTTATTTGATACCATTGATTGGACTTATAATTGGTGTATTACTTGGTTTTTTTCTTAAAATAGATATACTTTCATCAGTTGCATTATATGTGCCAGTATCAATACTTGCAGCCTTGGATTCAGTATTCGGTGGCGCAAGAGCTGCAATGGAAAAAAAGTTTGATAGGGATATTTTTGTTTCTGGTTTTTTTGGAAATATACTTTTAGCTGCTGGATTAACATATTTAGGAGATAGATTGAATGTTCCTATATTTTATGCTGCAGTATTTGTATTTGGGACTAGGTTGTTTAACAATTTTGCTGTTATGAGAAGGCTATTTATTGAGAATAGCAGGAAAAGAATTAAACACAGGGAGGAATAGGGATGAAATTCGATGAGGGGAAACTGCTGATGTTATTTTCTGGGATTCTATCAGGGATAGTACTTACAGCTTTTTTGGTAAACACTAAAGCTAGCCCTACTAGATTTTTAACCCTCAGACAATATCAAAATACTAGTGCTCAGTTAAATGAGCTTAGGGTAGAAATCAAAGGACTATATAAAGAGTATGGAGAACTTAATAATAAGCTATATAGTTATGAGAATGGAAACAATCCGAATAAGGATGTTATAAAAACTTTGGAAAAAGAACTGATTGATTTAAAAAAGTTCTATGGAAATTCCGATGTGGAGGGTCCTGGTATAAAAATTACAATAGATGATAGGCATAAGCCTTTTTATATTGATCAACAGGATCTTGATAATAGTATAACACATAACACTGATTTGATGCAGACTGTAAATGATTTAAGAGGGGCAGGAGCTGAGGCAATATCTATTAACGGAAAAAGAATTACTAGGGATACTGCCTTTACTTGCGAAGGATTGATAATTCAAATAAATAATGAGAATATTGTACCACCCTTTGAGATATTAGCTATTGGTGATCCAGACGGACTCCTATATGCATTGTCTCAAAGTGATTCTTATACCTCTATGGAATTTAGAATGTTAAATTTAAAAACAGAGCGCTTAACTAATATTAAAATTTCAGCAGGTGGAAAAATTTCTGAGGATGATTATTTAATGATGCTAAAATAGCCAGTTTTAAAAAAACTGGCTAATATTTTTTATTATAAAACTGTACATAAGCAATTAAAGTTTGTATAATTAAATTACGAAAACTAATTAAATAAAAATTTAAAAAATTTTTTAATTTATTTAAAGGGAATTTTCATTTTTTGTTGAAATATTTTATTAGGTAATTATTTTAAAGGAGGCAATTTAGTAAATGAGCAATATAGCAGTATCATTAGATATAGGGTCATCAAAGGTATGTGTTCTAATTGCAGAAATTAATAAAAAGCAATTTAATATACTTGGTGTAGGAACCTCCGAATGTAAAGGTGTAAAAAAAGGTATTATTGTCGATATTGATTCTACAGTGGATTCTATTAAAAATGCTGTAAAACAAGCTGAACAGATGTCGAATAGAGAAGTAAAATCCGTATTTGTAAATATTGCTGGTGGATATGCTTCATTACATAAAACCAAGGGTGTAATTGCTGTTTCTAGAGAAGACAGAGAAATTACTGCAGAAGATGTAAAAAGAGTAATACAAGCTGCTAAGGTTGTTGCTGTTACACCTGATAAAGAAATAATTGACATTATACCTGAACAATTTATTGTTGATGGTTATGATGAGATTAGAGACCCAATTGGAATGGTTGGGGTAAGGCTGGAAGTAGATGCAAATCTAGTTGTTGCTTCTTGCACAACTGTTCAAAATATTATAAGAAGTGTTCAAAGATCAGGATTAACAATTGATGGAATAATAATTGAACCTTTAGGTACCTCAACAATAATATTAAACGAGGATGAAAAGGAACTTGGTGTTGCTTTAGTCGATGTTGGGGCTGAAACAACAGATATTTCTATATTTAAAAAAGGATCTCTTGTCTACACTAAGGTAATACCTGTCGGAGGTAATCATATAACAAATGATATTTCAATTGTTTGTAAAATATCGTCTGCAGATTCAGAGAAGATTAAGAAGCAATATGGAGCTGCATCTCTTAATTTAATTGGAAATGATGATATTATTAAAATAAATAATATTGCAGGAAAGGGAGAAAAGGAAATTCACTTAATGGAAATTGCTCAAGTAATAGATGCAAGAGTGTCTGAAATTCTTTATCTCATAAGAAAACAGCTTGAAGAGAGCAATCAAATGGGCGGTTTATCTGCAGGAATAGTAATAACTGGCGGTGGATTATTTAATATAAAGGGAATTCTTGATGTTGCTCAAAGCTATTTTGAAGTACCAGTACGACTTGGATATCCAAATTATATTGGAGTTGCAAACCCTATATATTCTGCTGCTTCTGGAATTGCTATGTATACTTTAAAAAATAAGAAGACAAGCTCTATTATAAATAAATCTATTCATAACAATATATCAAATGATGATGATATAACAGAGTATGATGATTACGAAAAAGAAAAAAAATCATTTAACTTTGGTTGGCTTAAAAAAATCAAAGATTATTTTGCAGAATTATTTTAAAATTAAATTTGTTTAGTAGAAAATATTATTATAATGTTATAAAATGAAATATATAAATGACGAGAGGGAAAAGGAGGTTTTCTTGTGCTAGATTTTGAATTTGATGTTGATCAATCAGCTCAGATAAAGGTTATTGGTGTTGGTGGCGGTGGCAATAATGCTGTAAATAGAATGATTGACGCTGGATTAAAGGGAGTAGAATTTATATCAATTAATACTGATAAACAGGCATTATATTTATCTAAGGCAAGTCAAAAAATACAAATCGGTGATAAGCTTACTAGAGGTTTAGGGGCTGGAGCAAATCCTGAAGTAGGACAAAAGGCAGCAGAGGAAAGCAAGGAAGAAATTGCACAGTCTATAAAAGGAGCAGACTTGGTATTTATAACTGC
>JBEQBT010000117.1:0-9819 GCA_041639705.1 Clostridiaceae bacterium
GACAAGCTATATTAACTTGTCACTTGTCACGAGCCTGACACTTAGTCCCTTTTATATATGCATCCTTTTATCTAATTCCATTTTTATACTCTCCCCTTGAAATATGAATATGGCAGATAGAAATATAATACTTATCCCTACACATATAATAGAAGGATAATACACATTTACCCACCCAAACAGTATAAATAAGATTGGGATAATACCAAACAAACTATCAAGTAAAGAATATATAATATAATCTCTGACACTAAGCTTCATTATCTTAGCTGTTACATACATAACAAGCATAGCAGAAATACATGCAATTGGTATTAAATAATCTATTGACCAACCTCTCCAGCCTGTTCTCCAGTCCCATAGAATAGAAAGGCTTGATACAATAGTTACTTGCCACGAAATATTCTTAGGTATATTATGTCTTTTTCGTATAACCATAATTAAACTTAGCCACAGACTAAGCAGTCCAAATACCAAAAATATAGGCCAATTTATATTTATAGAAAATATTTTATAAACAGCAAAACTGATAACTACAGTTATAATTGAAATAAAAATCATAATTCGGATGGCAAGATGCCTCTCATAGGCAGGGGGTATCTCAGGGCATATTTCCTCCTGCTCCTTCCCCCTATCGCTGGGTAGAAGAATATTCTCACATAAGGGGCATTTCACTTTATTTCCTCGTATTTTAACCTGACAACAATTACAATATTGCATAAATTTTTCTCCTTTTAAATATTCGATGCGATTTCAATTTCAATTCCCTCTTTTGAGAGAAACTCAAAAAATGTTCTCTGTATGTCAGTTTCTCTAAATGGTGAGGTAAAGCTCCCAACTAGTCTATCTCTATAGGAACAAATACAGAATTGAGGTCTTCTAGCGCTGGTATAAACGCTAAACTGACGGATATAAGCATCAAATTCTATAGGCATTGATATCCTTCCCACATTAGACAATGCAGCAGTTATTTCCCTGTCCTTTATTTTATTTGCTATACGAAGGGAGTAATCTTTAAAAGGTAAAGGAATCACTCTGGTAAATGGGTTTCTCTCTAGTGACATTAATCTATTTAAACTTTTATCTAATTGCTCCTCTGTCATTTCTTTTTGAAAACATTGGCTCACTCTTTGAATTACTTCCTTAAAATCAGTATTTTCTTTTCCAAAATAATAACCTACATTCATGGTGCTAAAAAAATTCCTTGCTGTTACTGATTCAAAAAATTTTCGTAGGTTAATTGGAACGGACAAAACCACAGGGCGGGTTTCCCCAGAGGTTGGCATTTCTTTATAAATTGAGTAAATAAATAATGAAGTGAAAAATATTGTTAAAGTAGTATTATATCTGTGGGCAAGCTCTAAAACAGCTTTCACTGACATAGAACCTTCAATCAACTTCATTCTGTTTTCATCCATCCTGGTTCCAATAATATGATATGCACTTGGAATTTTGTCCTTTTTCTCATATTTGATCTTTCGCTTAAGAATGTTCTCACCGACGAAATACCTTCCAAAACTGTCGCCCATTTTTTCGCTCATTGAAGCCATATAATTTAATTGGGGTGTATTGTCCCCAAATACTTCTTTATACTTAATAATTAAATAATGGTGTACCAGGGTTTGCATAAACCAAAGCGCACCTGTTCCATCGGATAGGGCATGAAATATTTCAAGATTAATTCTGTTGTTATAGAAAAATACCCTAAATAATAAATTTTTCTTATCTTTTATATAAATAGGAGCACAAACAGGATTAGATTCTATTTCAACCACAGGCTGAATATCACTCTTCTCAAGATAATACCAAAAAACTCCCCTTCTTAACACAGACTTATATAGGGGAAAACCTTCAATTGTCACATTTATTGCCTGTTGTAAAATTTCTGGTTCCACAGCTTCAAATAGTTCACAAGCAAATCGAAATACCTTGGTATCCTTATCACTACAGGTTGCTGGAAAGATTTTCGAGGCATTATCAAGTCTGGTCCATTCAACTCTTCTTCGTTGTTTCATAATCATTCCTCATTCCAATCTTTTGTGGCTAAAAATAAGTTAATAATCTTATAGCATTTTATAATGTGTTCTGATTTCTTTGATAAGGCAAGGAAACCATGAAGAGTATCAATCATTCGATATGTCTTAACATAATTGTTAAATTCCTTCAGACGTATTCCATAGGCTTCTCCCTCATCTCTAAGTGGATCATATTCTGCTGTAATAATTAATGTATCAGGTTGATTTGAAAGTTCCTCCGACAATATTGGTGCTACATAGGGGTTGAATTTATCCTCTTCATTTTGAACATACATGTCCATATAATCCTGTATTCTTTTAGAGGTTAATATATAATCCGTTCCATTTTCTCTTATAGATGGAAATGGTGAGTTTTCACTGTGATCATTATAGGTGGAAGGGTATATTAGAATCTGTTTTGCAGGTAAAAATTCACCCCTATCCCTTGCCATTAGGGAAACTACTGCTGCTAAATTGCCCCCAGCACTGTCACCTATTAATGTTATATCATTTTGATTACAATTCACTAAATCAGGTTTTAGAAAAATTTCCCTGGTAACATGATAACAATCCTCTACACCTATTGGAAAAGGATTCTCTGGAGCCAGGGAATAATCTACAGAAATAACAGTGTGTCTCGTTTGATTTGCCATATTGGCACATATATTTGTATAAGAATCAATATTACCAGTAACCCATCCTCCACCGTGAAAGAAAATCAAAACCTTAGGAATCCCATTCTTTTTAGGAAGAAAAACACGTATTGGAATATTTCTACCCTCTACCATAATTCTATGATCCAGTATATTATACATAGGCTTAAAATATGGATTAACTGCATTTAGTACCTTACGCTGTATTTTATAATACTTCTTTAAATTAATATAAGGATAGGACAGAGTTTTTAAAGCCATTTTTTTAAAAGGATTCATATCATCGACCTCACTTTCTCTGGGTTACACCTAATTCACATTAATTTATAATATAAATTAAAAAGTATAATGGTTCTTTATTAAATTAAGTTTAGTGAAATAGTCAAGAAAAGTCAATGAGAATCAGACTTAGAAAAAGCCAGGTTAGATTTAACCAACCTGACTCTAATGATTGTTACGGTTATCCTTATGGATTACCTTGTCGATTACAATAACCAGTGATAATAAAAATGCCTGACCCTTATTTTAGTAAAATAGGCAATATTGTATTTTAAAGAGCCATACCTCCCTATGGTAAGAAATCTTTATATGCACAAAAGAAGTTCAGACCACAGCCTATTGCAGCTATAACCTATACATAAAAAAAGGTTCTTGCTGTTAAAAATATCAACGACAAGAACCTGAGGGGTTTTTATATTGTGTCCTGTATAACAATTATTAAATTATATTTAATATTAATTTTCCATAGGGCTCTATTATTAATTTTAGTTTCTCATCCACAATATTATGATCAGTACCATTGAATAAATCCCAGGCTTTCACGCCATTTACAACCAATTCAACCTCTTCTACACTTTGGCTGTTATTTAATAGACATATAACATTCTCATTATCAGTATACCTTAAATATGCATAAGCACCCTTTCCTGTGTAGAGAGTTTTAAACCCTCCATGCTTAAGTGAACTGCTGCCTGTTCTTATTTGAATAAGCTTCTTATAATAGTCCATAAGCTCCATGTTTATATTGTTAAAATTCATAGTTCTTCTGCAATCAGGGTCATTTCCACCGCTTATTCCTGCTTCATCACCATAGAACATCATGGGTACACCTATACATGTCATTAGAAAGAATACAGCTATTTTAAGCTTTTCTATATTGTTTCCACATTCGTAGAGGAATCTGCTGGTATCATGACTATCAATAAGGTTTACAAGAATTCCTCTCGTATATGTCTTATACCTTGCGAAAAGATTGTTAATATAATAATCAAAGCCCTCTGTATCTATGGAACCCTTTGCAAAATAATCAATTGCATCATACATGAAGGGGTAGTTCATAACGGTATCAAACTGGTCACCTTCTAGGTAATTCTCTCCCCCGTCCCATACCTCTCCAATTATTATTGCATCCTCCTTTTCAGCCTTTACTGCTTCTTTGAACTTTCTCCAAAATTTATGGTCTATTTCATTGGCCACATCAAGTCTCCAGCCATCTATATCATATTCTTTAATCCAGTACCTTGCTATATTAAGCAAATAGTCAATAACCTCAGGATTTGAAGTGTTGAGCTTTGGCATCTGCTTAACATTACCGAAGGTCTCATAATCTCCATTCTTTTTCACATAATACCAGTCTTTGTATTCAGACTTATCTCCATTTTTGATATAATCCTTAAAGGCAAAAAACTCTATTCCGGTATGATTGAAAACAGCATCCAATATCACCCTTATATTCCTTCTGTGACACTCATCTACCAGTTCTCTAAAACTATCCTTGTCTCCAAAATCTTTATCAATATTAAAATAATCCCTTGTATCATATTTGTGGTTGCTTTGAGCAGCAAATATAGGAGTAAGATATAAGCAGTTTATTCCCAAACTGGACAGATAATCCAGCTTGTTGATTATACCCCTTAAATTACCACCAAAAACATCCCTTTGATTAGGTATCCTATTCCACTTTTCATCTATATCCTCTTTATTAAACCTATCAACAAATATTTGATATATTACAAGCTCTTCCCACCATTCTGCCTTGTTATACAGGTCACCATTGCAAATATAGGGAAACATGTAATATCTGTTTCTCAAATCAGGAAGTTCATTCATGAATCTATCCTGAACAAGAAGTACAGTTTCATCCCCTGATATGATTTTAAAATAGTAGCATATGGTTTTAAAATCAGTTGTTATTCCAGCTTCAAAATAATCAAACATATCATCACTGAATTTTCTGTCCATACATGTTTCATAAAACTTTACTTCTTTATTTGTATCATATCTGTTTCCATAATAAAGTATAATCTTGCTTACATCCTTTTTCTTTGTCCTTAACTTAAGCATAAGTGTATTATCACCAATTGGATAGGCATAAGTGCTGTCACTTATATGGTAAATTGCTTCCTTTATCATGTTTACCTCCGTGTGTAATTATTTTGTGCTGCCAAGAGTCAATCCTGATATAAGAGACCTCTGCAATATTAGAAAAACAATCATTACAGGTACTGCAACAATTAAGGAGCCTGCTGCAAAAAGTGGCCAATCCTGTGCATAGTTCCCTACATTTTGGAGAGAGTACAATCCAACTGGCAGGGTAAACATTTTTCTAGTTGTCATGAATGTTGCTGCAATAACATATTCATTCCAGCCAGCCATAAAGCTGAACATGGCTGTTACTGCAATTGCAGGTTTTGCTAAAGGCAGTACAATTTTATATAATACTTTAAAAGGTGAAGCACCATCTATTAGTGCTGCCTCCTCTATCTCATAGGGCAATGTGTCAAAGTAGCCCTTTAAATTCCATATTGTAAATATTAGCTGGCCCCCAGTGTAAACTAGTACAAGTCCAAATAGGCTTCCTGCAAGCTTTAATAGGGAAAGTAACTTAAAATATGCAACTATTGATAATATATTTGGGAATGCATTTAGCAGTAAAAAAGAATTCAGTATAAGCTTTCTCCCCTTGAATCTATAGCGCGAATAAGAGTAGGCTGCTGTAATTCCTACCACAAGGCTTAAAATAACTGTACTAAGTGCCACAATCAGGCTGTTTCCAAGCCATATTATAAACTGGCTATCAGCTCCGGTTAATACCTTGGCATAATGCCTTAACGTAATTTTCTCAGGCAAAAGCCTGACAGATGTACTTAAAAGTGTGTTAGTATCATTCAGGGATGTTGAAAATACCCAAAATATAGGCAATACTGCAAAAATCATGGCAAATATTAATACTATGTAAGCAGCCAAAATTTTAACTATTTTCCTTTTATTTTTTCTTTTCACATATTGTTTCATATTAGACCTCCCTGTCGGACCATGATAATTTCATATTTAAAACTGTAAGCACAAGGAGCACTATAAATATAATTACAGAAAAGGCTGCACTAAGAGAGTAATTCTTTGAATCAAATGCTAGCTTGTAGCCATAGGTCATAACTACATCAGTCTTTCCAGCAAGACCATTCGTCATTAAATATATGATATCAAACTGCTTAAAGGTCATAAATGCAGTTAATATAACTGCTGGAATCATAGCAGGCTTAATAAAAGGCAGTGTTATATAGAAAAATTTCTTAATGGTGCCTGCTCCATCTATATCTGCAGCTTCATAAAATGTCTTGTCAATACTCTGAAGTGCTCCTAATGCTACTATCATCATAAATGGAACAGAAAGCCATACATTTACTATAATACTGGCAATCATTGCATTGATAGGATCGGTAAGCCACTCAATCCTCTGCATTCCAAGCTTTTCAATAATACCGTTTATAATTCCAAAATCATAATTAAACATACCCTTCCACATTAATGCAGTAATATATGAGGGCACTGCCCAGGGAAGTATTAAAATGGTTCTCATAATCCCTTTAAATTTTAACTCTTTCATATTTAGCAGTAGTGCAAGCATTATTCCTAAAAAAAGCATTAAAACCACATTAACAGCTGTCCACATTATTGTTCTTAAGAACACTGCATAGAAATCCGTATCTAGGCTGGTGATTATTCTTATGTAGTTTGAGACTCCTATAACCTGATATTTTCTCCAGTGATACAAATTGAGGTTTGTAAAGGATACAAATATGTTATAGGCTATGGGAAGAACAACAAGTATAAACATTATTATCAATGAAGGCGATGCATATGCATAGGGATGGTTTTTATTAATTCTATTCCGTGCCATAATGCCCCTCCTGAGAAAGAGAGGTTTTTAACCTCTCTTTAATAGTTAATCAGAATTAAATTGTATTTGCTTACTTCATATTCTTAATTTCTTCTTCAGCTTTCAATTGGTATTTTTCTAGAACCTTTGCTGCATCCTCTTTTAATATTACTATTTCCTGAAGTGTTCCATCAAGAGGACCCCACATAACACTCATTTCAGGTACATTTGGCATTGAAACCCCAAATTCTGACTGATCCATGAAACCCTTTGTATCAGTGTTGCTGATTATTGTACTGTCCTCTCTTGCAGTCTTGTTGGCAGGTAGATAACCACCTGCATTTGCTAATGCCTTTGAAACCTTCTCACTTGCAAAATAATTCATAGCCTTTATTGCTGCATCCCTATCCTTAACCTTTGTTGTCATAAGCATTCCCTGAACTCCCATGAAAGGAGTTGATTTACCTGTGCTTGACACTACAGGTATCTTTGCAAGACCATAGTTTATATTATTCTTTTTAATATCACCAATTGCCCATGGTCCGTTAACCATCATTGCTGCCTTGCCTTCATTGAAAAGCTGCATAACAATCTGATGATCAAGATCCTTTGGATAGTATTTTGCCAACTCCTGAAGTATCTTAGCTGCCTCAAGGTTTTGAGGAGTATTTAAGGTTGGTTTTCCCTCATTATCAAGATAGCCTCCACCTGCGCCATAAAAGAATGCTGAGTTAAAGTATGCATCCTTTGGTGGTATTAAAAAGCCATACTTACCATCCTTTGTAAGCTCCTTAGCCTTGCTTATGAGTTCATTAGTATCTGCAGGTGCTTTGCTAATTAAATCCTTGTTATATATTAAGGTTACAGTCTCAACAGCAGCAGGTACTCCATAAAGCTTTCCATTATATCTGAAACCCTCTACTGCATTTGATATTACGCTATCAAGTGCTGCTTTATCTACAATATCATCTATTGGCTGAATTGCCTCCATTACTGAAAGTTTTCCTGTCCAGTCATTGGACCTCATAACCAAATCTGGAAGCACTCCAGTCTGTGCTGCATTCTCAAGCTTTTTATCAAAGTCTTCGAGTTTCACAAATTCAAGCTTTATGCCTGTTTCATTTGTGAATTCACTATATGCTTCTTCTAAAGCTGTTTGAACGCTAGGCATATACTGATGCCATACTGTCAGAGTAATATCTTTTTTGGGTTCTGGTTGATTGTTTACTGCTGGTGCCTCTGTCTTCTTAGAGCAGGCCGCCAAGCTGAACAAGATTGATAATGAAATGAATAGTGCTAGTAATTTTTTCACTTTCCTATCCCTCCTACTTAATCGTTTAAGTTTATATATTAAAGCAATCTACTGTGCTTTAATAACTGTATACTTGTCATCATGGTATATGCCGCTCATGTAGTCTAGAATTAACTCAATGGAAATTACTGCTTTTTCATCATTATTGAATATCACCTTGTTTAGTTCCTGGGGCAGTAAATATGTACTCCCACATATTGATATAACTGCAATGTATTCTGCCTTTATATGTTTCAAGGCTATTATACCAATAAATTCATTCATTATAATCCCCTTTTGCCCCCTATGCTTATTTAGGAATTCAACAAGCCCCACTTCACTTTCCATTATATATATATCCTCATCAGAGAACCCAGCTTCTTTTTTTATTCTTTCACATACCTCAGTATTGTTTAAATTATCCATGACCATAAATGAACCCTGACCGCCTAATAGTTCTTTAGCTCTATTAATTGCTCCCTCAAAATCCAGAATTACTTTATGGAAAAGAAGGTCATCTATGTAGCTGTCAACTACTATTATTGGAACATTTATCTTAGGAGAAATTTTGTAAAATATCTCCTTATTAACATCAAGAATAAATACTCCTTCAAGCTCTCTTTCAGTAATAATATCCAGCTTCGGATCAGATATGTCTATACTGCTGATTAATACATGATAGCCGCTCTCAGACAGCATCTTTTCAAGCTTATTTATAAAATTAAAATAATAAAATTCTTTCCATGGCATTTCATTTTCATAACTTTTAATAATTAATATACCAACAAGTCCTGACTTCCGTTTTGCCAGAGTCCTTGCAGTCAAATTAGGCACATAACTTAACTCCCTTGCTAGGTTGATTATTTTAGCTCTTGTCTCCTCTGCAATTTTTTGGTTTTCAACATTATTAAGCACATATGAAACCGTTGCAACAGATACATCTGCCCGTTTTGCAATATCCTTTAGTGTAACCTTTCTCATAATTGCCCCCACCTACAGAAGATTAACTTAAGCGATTAAGTTAATCTTATCATAATATAAATTCCAGAGAATGTCTATAGATTTTTTAATTTTTTTAAAAGTAATTATAAGAAATGCTCACGCGAGCTGGCCAAGAGCAAAAAGCTTGGCCAGCTTGGTGGCAAGCTTGGGACATATACTAAGTGTACTAATTGTAGACTTACCTTGGAAAATTGATGTATCCTAAAATATATAACGCCACATAGCACTCCTAAATTCTCCACTTATCTACTATTTTTCTACTTCTCATTTCTTAATTCAATTGCTTGTCCATTTTATATCCAATATTATTAAAGTTCTTTCTGTAACTTTAAAATTAGGTAAGAAACCTTACTAAAATCTTTGAACTAAACTACTTATAACTACCGTTATATTCTTAAGCCGCATAACAATTCATAAATTCCTCTACTATACCCGCATACCTTTCCTCATCAATAAGTCGTATCCCAAGACTGCTAAGCATGGAAACCCTCCCTTGTGTTATATTACCTAGCACCATGCATATACTGCTGCATTTATAATTACACAAGCTTCTCATCATAAATACAAGCAGTGCCTTTGCTTCTACTACACCTTTACAGTGCTTACTGTGAAGTTTTATTTTAGATACTCCCATCTTTTCAATGATAAATTTAATTATTTCATCTGCCTTTATGTTTCTTATGAGTATCCATCTCTGAC
>JBEQBT010000118.1:0-9752 GCA_041639705.1 Clostridiaceae bacterium
TTTTGCAGATGGTTACTGGCATATGGTGTGGCTTGAGGATACTCTTTCCATGGGCTGGAGAATGGATCTAATTAATGATTATGGACTAGCTGGCACAGGAGGATGGGATTTGAATTGGAATCCTTCGGCTGACATTTATAATGTTATCAAATCAAAATTGAAGTAAAAATAATATGCTCAGATTATTGAAAACCCCAATGACTTTAAATAAAAGTCATTGGGGTTTTATTTAGTAATTATATAAGATTATTGTTATAATATACGTAATACTACAATGGAGGAATACCCATGAAAATATATGCACTTGTTGGACGAAGCGGAACAGGAAAAAGTCATAAGGCTCAAACAGTAGCTGGAATGTATAATATTGAATATATATTGGATGATGGTTTATTAATACGAGGAACAAAGGTTTTAGCAGGGATTTCTGCTAAAAGAGAGGATACTAGAATAGGAGCAGTGAAAAGGGCTGTGTTTGTAAACCCTGAGCACAGATGTGATGTAAAAAATGCAATTGAGCAATATGAACCTGATAGGATACTTATAATTGGTACTTCAGAGCATATGGTGCACAATATTATTGTGGCACTCGGATTGGTCGAGGAGTATGAATTGATAAAAATTGAGGATATTTCGGAGCCAGAAGAAATAGCAACTGCAATAAGACTTAGACGTATTAAAGGAAAGCATGTAATACCTGTACCAACCTTTGAGGTAAAGAAAGATTTCTCAGGTTATTTTATTGATTCCATAAAGCAGCTAGTTAAAAAAAATGAAAAGACAGTTGAAGCCTATGAAAAAACTGTAGTAAGACCAACCTTCAGCTATTTAGGCAAATATGAAATAAAGGATACAGTACTTAAATCTATTGTAAGCTGTTCGGCTCTTGATGTGGATTTAGTAGATAAAGTTGTCTCAGTGAACATTGAAAGCAGCAGGGAGGGCATCATAGTAACTGCAGGGATTATACTTGTTATTAAAGAACCTCTATACATAATTGCACAAAAAGCATCACATGAGATAAAAAATTGTCTAGAATATATGACAGGCAAAAACGTATTAGAAGTAAACATAATTATAAAGGGCATTAAATTTGATGTGGAGTGATATTATGAATTTGAATTTAGAAAAGTATGAGGAAGGAATAGTTATAAAAAATGTAAGGGATTTTGAATTAAAACATATATTTGATTGCGGACAGTGTTTTAGATGGAATGAAGATGAGGATGGGAGCTTTATAGGTATTGTACGGGGAAGAGCAGTAAGGCTTATCAAAAAAGATGATAATGTGTATGTAAAGGGTGGAGATATAGAGGATAGGGATTTTTGGATTGAGTATCTGGATTTAAATAGAAACTATGGAGATATAAAAAATCAACTTTCTCAGGATGCTGTTATAAATGAAGCTATAAAACATGGTGAGGGAATAAGAATATTAAATCAGGAACCATTTGAAATAGTTATATCATTCATAATTTCTGCTAATAATAGAATTCCTATGATAAAAAGAGCTGTACAAAATATAAGCAGGGAATTTGGAAAAAAGATAGAATTTGAGGGTAGGGAGTATTATGCTTTTCCTGAACCTAGTGAACTAGCAAAGGCAAGTGTTGAAGAACTCCAAAAATGTGGCTGTGGTTTCAGAGGGCAATACATTGTTGAAACCACTAGAGAAATAGCAACTGGAAGAGTTAATTTAAATGAAATTAAGAATATGGAAACTGATATTGCTCATAATGAACTTATTAAGCTTAAAGGTATTGGACCGAAGGTTGCAGACTGCATACTTCTTTTTTCAATGGGAAAGCAGGATGCATTTCCTGTAGATGTATGGGTAAAAAGGGTAATGCAATATTTCTACCTGGCTCCAGACTTAAGTTTAAAAAAAATTAGAGGCTTTGGCAGAGATAAATTTGGAAGTTTTGCAGGATTTGCTCAACAATATTTATTTTATTATGCAAGAGATTTAAAGGGCAGGTCAGGACTAGAAAAATAATTTTTAATATTGATTTTTTTTAAGAAATATTGTAAATAATTATTAATAAGCATAAAAAAAGTACTGAATGAATGCAGTACTTTTTTTATACTTATCAAAATTGTTGATATCTTGGTTAGCCATGGGCCACTACCGCTACGAATTAATAAATCATGAGAAGAGGTGCTTTATGAAAAGAATTCCCCCTAAAGAAGTAATAAATTTGGAGAATGCTATAGCACCAGAAACCTTTGCTATTAAAGGTGAGGTTATATTTTATTTCGATAGGATAAATAGGTATGAAGGAAGGTTTTGTAAGCTTGGTAAAGAAATTGAATATTTAGTAACAGAGGTTGATGAATCCCAAGGAATATTAACTCATGAGGGTGAGGAATACCTAATCAATATTAATGACAGCTATACGAGGATAGAAAGGCTTTCGACACAGGGTGAATGGTTAGAGATTATCAATCTAGAGGGAATATTTTTTGATCTTAAAAAAAATGAAACGGATAATTATGTATGCCTTGGAAATGAAAACTCTGTCACAAGCATCAAAATTTTTAATGCAGAAGGTTGGATATTAAATGATATTAGACCTGATAATATTATCTTTGGAAGCTCTATTTATCTTCATAGTGAATATATATATTTAGGAGCGGTTGACAATAATAATAAATTTAAAATATTGAAGATAAACTATTTAGGAAATATTGAAGCCTATTGGGATATAAAAATAAATAGTCAAGATAGAATAATAAGTAAGATTTGTATATATTACAATTATATTTTTATGCTTGTAGAGGGAAGAAAAAATAGCTTGGTTATATTAGATAGGGTAGATGGTAGTTTTAAGGAAATATTCTCCCAAAGGCTTGAAGTCAATAGTATTATGGATTTTGATATATATAATGATAACATATACATATTGAATGGAAAAAGTATTTATACCTGGAAATGTTATGAATTAACATGTATTGAAGGAAGTAAATCCTCAATAAAACTTGGGCTTAGTCTTGATTTTTTGTACTATAGATATCATATCTACTCTAAAGGGTTAAAGGATCAAATAAAATTTAGCTTACTTGCAGCTGCATTTCCAACAATACTGATATATAATTTTTTAAGCAATCTGTTTTTTCAACAAATTAATGGTTTCCAATTATTAAGAATAACTTTCTGTTTATATATAATAATTTCATATTTTATTGCTTCAATAAAAAATATATTTACTATGGGAAAAAAGGAGAGAAGAATTGAGTACTTGTTAAGCTCTTCCCGGGAATATGAATTTAAAAGAAAGTACGAAGTTCCATTATTTTTTGGAATGACTGCCTTTGCAATTGTGGAGTTTGGAATGTACCCGAAATCAGATATAATTACTTCGATTTTGGTACTATTATTAACTAGCTTAGTGTTTTATGGAATTGACTATTTGTGTGTCAAGAACATAAGGACCATGAACAAAGATATGGTTGTAGAACTTTTAGAGGACTTTGATAATCAAACCTTCGATTATATAAGAAATGTTGTCAAAAATTTGAGACAAGGTCATGCAGAAAAGTTTCATATTGAAATAGTATCAAGAAAAAAAATAAATGAGAAATCATTAGCACGATGGGAAAATACTAGAAACTATATATTGGGACAAAGCGTTATAGTTCATCTTGAGGATAATAAAATAATTACTGAAATGGATTTATCAAAAAGGGACATAAAATACTCCCGATTTAGCATAATAATGGACTATGTGTGCTTCATCAAATCTATTGGAGAAATACAAGAAATACAGGTTGAATATACTAAAAAAAATATATAAAATACAAATTTTACTGGAATATGCTGTGAATTATTGGATAAACTATGTAATGGTATTTGACTAGATTGTCTGCTTTTCAATGGATTATAGAGAATAGGAGAAAATCTATGAATTAGCCAGATAACGCCAAGTAATCAGGCGTAATCTTGAAATTCAAGCGTTTTAGTTATATATGTCAATTTGATTATATATAGGCTTTTAATCTATTATAATAATGTAATTAGCACTCGACGATGGTGAGTGCTAACAAATAAGTCAAATTATTAATAACATATAAATTACATAAGGAGGGGTTTTAATGAAACTAAGACCATTAGGTGACAGAGTAGTTATTAAAAAGGTTGAAGCTGAAGAAACCACAAAAAGTGGTATAGTACTTCCAGGAGCAGCAAAGGAAAAACCACAGGTTGCAGAAATAATTGCAGTTGGACCAGGTGGAGTAGTAGATGGTAAGGAAGTAAAAATGGAAGTTAAGGTTGGAGACAAAGTAATTTTCTCCAAGTATTCTGGCAATGAAATCAAAATAGATGGAGTAGAATACACTATTTTGAAACAAGACGATCTATTAGCAATTGTTGAATAATTAAGTTCAGAGAAAGGGGAGATTTAAATGGCAAAGGATATTATGTTTGGCGAAGAAGCAAGACGTTCAATGCAAAAAGGCGTTGATAAGCTAGCTAATACAGTTAAAATTACACTTGGACCAAAGGGAAGAAATGTTGTACTTGATAAAAAATTCGGAGCTCCACTTATAACAAATGATGGAGTTACAATAGCAAGAGAAATAGAGCTTCAGGATCCATATGAAAACATGGGAGCACAGCTTGTTAAAGAGGTTGCAACAAAGACTAATGATGTTGCAGGAGATGGAACTACAACAGCTACCTTGCTTGCACAGGCAATTATTAGAGAGGGTTTAAAAAACGTTACAGCAGGAGCAAACCCAATGTTGATAAGACAAGGTATTGCTAAGGCTGTTGAAGTTGCAGTAGCAGAAATCAAGAAGATTTCAAGAGACGTTGAAGGCAAGGAAGACATAGCTAGAGTTGCAGCTATTTCTGCAAGTGATGAAGAAATAGGAAAGCTTATTTCTGACGCTATGGAGAAGGTTGGCAACGAAGGAGTTATAACTGTTGAAGAGTCAAAATCAATGGGAACAGAGCTTGACGTTGTTGAAGGCATGCAATTTGACAGAGGTTATGTAAGTGCATACATGGTAACTGACTCTGAAAAGATGGAAGCAATTCTTGATGATGCATATATACTTATAACAGATAAGAAAATATCAAGTATTCAGGACATATTACCAGTGCTTGAACAAATAGTACAGCAGGGAAGAAAGCTTTTAATCATTGCTGAAGACATCGAAGGAGAAGCATTAGCTACACTTGTAGTTAATAAATTAAGAGGAACATTTACATGTGTTGCTGTTAAGGCTCCTGGATTTGGTGATAGAAGAAAGGAAATGCTTCAGGATATAGCTATATTGACAGGTGGAACTGTTATATCTGAAGAGCTTGGAAGAGAATTGAAGGATACAGAAATTTCAATGCTAGGCCGTGCTGAAAGAGTAAAAATCACAAAGGAAAACACTACTATTGTTAACGGCAGAGGAGAAAAGGAAGATATTAAGGCTAGAGTTGCTCAGATTAGAGCTCAAGTAGAAGAAACTACTTCTGATTTTGATAGAGAAAAACTTCAAGAAAGACTTGCTAAGCTTTCAGGTGGAGTTGCAGTTATAAAGGTTGGAGCTGCTACAGAAACTGAATTAAAGGAAAAGAAGCTTAGAATTGAAGATGCACTTGCTGCAACAAAGGCAGCTGTTGAAGAAGGAATAGTACCTGGTGGTGGAGTTGCCTATATAAATGCTATTAAAGCTGTATCATCATTAGTACTTGAGGGTGAAGCTAAGATAGGTGTTACTATAGTTAAGAGAGCTCTTGAAGAACCAGTAAGACAGATAGCTGAGAACGCTGGATATGACGGAGGAGTTGTAATTGAAAAGGTTAAAAACAGCGAACCAGGTATTGGCTTTGATGTGCTTCATGAAGCATATGTTGATATGATAAAGGTTGGTATCGTTGACCCAACTAAGGTTACAAGATCAGCACTTCAAAATGCTGCATCAGTTGCAGCAACCTTCCTAACAACAGAAGCAGTTGTAGCAGACCTACCAGAAAAGAGAGAAGCAGGCGGAATGCCAGGCGGTATGCCAGGTGGAATGGGAGACATGTATTAATTAAAGTAGCCTCGGAGGATTTTCCTCTGGGGCTTATTTTATGCATCCAGAATAAAAATCATGATGGAAGTGTATATAGGAGTATAAACACTTAGTTTATGTCCCTGCTATTTTGTTGTATAATGTAAATAACTTAATTTGCTAACGAAAGAAGGTAATATGTTTTATGATAAGAACTATAGTATGGTTTATATATTTTTGGCTGTATTTAATTTATTTAATACCTTTCATGATGATGGTTCGATATTATGATAGGAGAGGTAATATTGAAAAAAGGGATGCCATAGTAAATCAGAGGGTAAGGCTGTGGGCAAGGGCACTAGTAAGGCTTGCTGGAGGTAAAATAAGTATAGTAGGTGAAGAAAACATTCCAAAGGATAGGTCAGTTGTTTTTATAAGTAATCATCAAGGAAATTTTGATATACCTATAATTTTGGGATATATTAATAAACCAAAGGCATTCATAGCCAAGATTGAAATTAAAAAACTACCTTTGATAAGCTCATGGATGAAAGAAATGAAGTGCGTATTCATGAACAGGGAGGATATAAGACAGTCAGTTCAAGCAATTAATGAAGGTGCTGAAATATTAAGAGAAGGCTACTCACTTGTTATATGTCCCGAGGGGACAAGGAGTAAGGGAGATGCTATGGGAGAGTTTAAACATGGAAGCTTTAAGCTGGCAACTAAGGCACAAGTTCCTATAATTCCAGTAACAATTAAAGGCTCATATAAAATGATGGAACAATCTAAGTTTATTATAAAACCAGCAAAGGTTGAGGTTATTATATCAAAGCCTGTTGAAACAAGTGGTTTGTCAAGAGAAGAAATTAAGGAACTGCCTGATAGAGTAAAAGAAATTATCGCTAGGGAATTGTAAGTTATTATATTTTAACATTAAGTAATCATGCAGGGGCGAACAGTGTACGCCCCTACACTGCTGGGGAAACATTTTCGAAAGACAGGTCTTCGACTTGAGGTCTTGCAAGTATCATTGGAGTCTGCTGGGCACTTTGTCCTGCAGGGTTATCTCTTATCATCCCTATAAGCTCATTTTCTGAATAGGTTATATCATGTGATTTCCCAAGTATCTCAACACCTAAATCATTAGCATCAACTATTACACAGTGAATTCCAAGCTTATCTCTAATATCATTACATACCTTATTGGGATTTTCAGGTAGAAGTATACCCATTTCCTTATAGCTATCAAATGCCTTACCATAAAAACCATCAATCCCTGATACGCCTTTGCCTACAATTCTATAAAATACTCCTCTTATTCCAATTAGCTTACATAGGCCTGCTGAAATGGCGGCAAATATTACTCTTGGTAAACCTGCAAACTGTATTGCTAGCTGCATTTTATATGGGTTATCTACTCCTATGCCATGCTCATTTGAGGATGCGAACTTTGATAGAAATCTTGCCCATTTTCCTACTCTTACATCTCTTGCATATATGACTCTGCTTTGACAGAGGGATATTATTTTTTCTCCAAGGAACAAAATATCTCCCTCTATATAAATAGGGGATACATATTTATTTATTAGCTCAATATAGTCCTCGCCAATATTTACAAAATGGGTTTTTATAGCATGTCTGTTATAAGTTTTATTGTCAACCCTTATGTCTACTTGCTTATTTGGATTTGAATAGAATTCCATAAAATCAACCTCACTAATAAATATTTGTTTTTAATAATTTTTCCCTTAATGAAAGTTTTTAAACATTTTTAAAGACAAAAAAGTCGCTGTGATTTAAGCAGCGATTTTTCTAATATATTTAATGTGTTGATCAATTTCTAAGACTCCACCTTCTATAAGGTGGAGTTTCCACTTTTTGCTTCAGGTGAGGTAGAGTCCCCACCTGAAGTCTCGATGTTCAGCTTTAGCTGAACGAGTTCACTTTTCAAATACAGCCTTTGTATTAAATATGTTCTTGCGTTTATATAGGAAATATGAAAGAAAAAATCTAAATATTAAATCCATACCCATTGCACCCCATATAAACACAATGTTTAGTTTAAATGCATAGGTAAATAATATAGTAAATGGAACCCTAACTCCCCAGAGCCCTGCAAATGCTGTAATCATTGGAACCTTTGTAAAACCAGCACCTCTTAGTGCACCTCCAAATACTCCGGCAAGGTTTTGAGGTATTTGCACGATGCCCATTATAAACAAGTAGTAAGCCCCAAGGTTTATTACTTCCTGATTATTTGTTAATAACCCCATTACCTGTTTTGGAAAGAAAATAAGGAAAAAAGCAGCTACTGAGGTTATTAGTATAGAACCTTTAGTTGTTTCCTTAAGATAGGCTTTCCCATAATCAGGTTCCTTAGAACCAATGCATTGACCCACTAAAGATGTAGTAACAACACTAAAACCAAATGCAGGCATATAGGATAAGGATTCAGCCTGCATACCCATTTGGTAGGCAGCATATGAAACCTTTCCAAAGGAGAGCATCGCCTTTGTTAGTATAATAGCTGCAAGTTGAAATAATAATGATTCCATTGAAGATGGTAATCCGACTTTAAATATATCACTAATCTGTTTGAAATCAAATCTAAAAAAGCTCCTATTTCTGATTGAGTTCAGAATACCATTTCTTCTAAGAAGTACATATAATCCAATCATTGCTGCAGTAAACTGCGCTATAGCTAAGGATAAACCAGCACCTACAACCCCGAGCTTGGGAAATCCAAATGCACCAAAAATAAATGCATAGCCTAATACCAAATTAATACCATTCATTGTCATTGTAATGAGCATAGGAGTTTTAGTATTTCCAGTACCCTGAAGGGAACCTGAAACAATAAGCATAATTGCTTGAAAGGGTAGTCCAAAGGAAACTACACGAAGGTAGGATATTGCGCTGCCCATTAATTCTGGATCAGGGTTAAAAATATTTAAAATTGAAGAACTATTCCAAAATATTATTTGTTGAAGTACTATAACAATTGAAAAGGAGGCCAGCAGAGTTTGTTGAACAACAGAACTAAGCTTCTTGTAATTTTTGGCACCATAGGATTGGGAAACAAATACTGTAGCTCCTATAGAAATTCCATTAAATAAAGCAAATACAATTTGGGTTATTCTATTACCTATACCCAATGCGCTTACTGCATTTGTATCAATTCTACCAACCATGGCCATTGAAACTATACCTGCAGCCATTTGTAGGACTCTTTCAACGGTTATTGGCAGAATCATATTTAATATTTTTTTCCTAACAAGTTGTATATTAACGCTTTTTCCCTTTTCTGACATATATGTTCTCCTTATATAGTTATTAAAGACTATATAATTATACATCAAAACGTTAAAATTGTTTTAACGTTTTGAGAATAAAATACTTGTATTTCTGATTTTATATCAATTTATCTTATGTTTTCTTTCATATGCTTAGGTATAAAAATATTCTTAATAGATTATAAGTATCAGGCAGCTTCATTATATAAGGAAAAGAGTGGGAAATAAATTCCCACTCATATTATGCATTTTGTAGTTTCTCAATACCAATTTTGATTCTTTTAATAGATTCATCTTTACCTAGCAATTCTGCTAATTCAGATGCACCACCTGGGGACGAAGCTTTCCCCGAAAGTGCAGTTCTTACTGGCCACAGCAGCTGACCGTTTTTAATCCCCATTTTTTCAACTAAAGCTGTCATTGTATTATAAAGAGCTTCATTATTCCATTCAGTAACATCCT
>JBEQBT010000119.1:0-9735 GCA_041639705.1 Clostridiaceae bacterium
GCCCTTTTCTACAAATTTGAATTAAACTCTTCAGACATATTTTCAATCCAAAGAAAATTTGCTGAGGGATTTCCACTAACGTCCCCGTGTCTCCGACGCCTTTGAGCCCTGTCAAGTGGCGAAAAGGTGTGTTGTGGCTTCTTCGAAGACTTGACCTTTTATTGCCACAGCGAACGGAGACACTTTGTTATCTGTCGTCCCGGCACATTCGATGTTTCATGTAAAGCTGCATAAAGGATCTCTATACCTAATCTATTTTATAAAATACTATTTTTTTCATTTCAATTTGTAATATTTTTTTCAGCTTATTTCTGTTTTGAAATTTCTATTTTTTTCTGTTCAATATAATGTGTTGCATAAGCTTTTTCTATATTAGAATCTCCTGTCTTACTGAATTGTAGATTATCTTTATTTCCCTTTCCCCATTTCTTATAAACTGTACATGAAGGTTTCAAATGATTGACTCCTGCATAGTTTTTTAATGTTTTCATTATTAATGACATCTTACTTAGATTTACATTACAAACTTTCTCTAAATATGGAACTTTTCCAAACCGCCATTCCTCATAATCCTTTTCGGATAAAACATTTATCTTTTTTAAAATATCAACTGCTGAAACATATCCTTTAGTACCGATAATTTCATTTGCTGATTTCTCAACCATTACTTTAATCTCTTCATTATTCATATGTAAATGCTCCTTATGCAATCTTATAATTTTGTATGTAAATTATCTCTTCTATGTTTTCTTTTCTTAGGGATGGCAGATAACGTCTCTGTGTCTCCGACGCCTTTGAGCCTTGCCAAGTGGCGAAAAGGTGTGTTGTGGCTTCTTCGAAGGCTTTACTCCTTGTTGCCACAACGAACGGAGACACTTTGTTATCTGATGGTACAACTGTATGATCATCGATTTACTAGAATACCATTGTTTCTCTTTTAATAATCCCATTATGATGCTATAATAGAAATATAATTCGAGGGAGGTATATTTCTATGGAAGATAAGACTTTTGAATTACTTACAAAGTTATATTCAGAGTTTGTACAATTCAAAAATGAAGTAAATGAATTTAAAAGTGATATAACAGAAAAAGTAAATAAAAACAACCTTGTTCTCGAGGATGTCCAGGATAAATTGCATGAAATGTCTGAAATTCAAGAAAGTCATTATGAAGAAAATCAAAGGCATCATCAAGAAATTGTTGAATTATTAACCGAAAAAATCACAACTGTTGAAATCGCAGTTAAAAATGCTAATATCAAAGCTGTAAAATAAAGCATCTATCATGCTTTATTTTTTTTGAAGCATTAATTTTTATACATATTATACCATAAAAGGCTACTCCATTTCCAAATGAAGGTATAATAATAAGACCCAAAATGCTGCCCCGGAATTGTACTATCAGATAACGTCTCGTGTTCCTGAACCTTTCCAGACTTAGCTAACTCTTAGCTTAGTCTGGAAAGGTTGCAGAGACGCTTCCTCAGAGCACTACTTCAAAGTAAGTCTCTGCGAACAGGAACATTTTGTTATACGCAGCTTTAGCCGATACACTTTGTTCTAAGCCTATTTAATTAAACTTGACTTTACTTCATAACTATAAGCAAATTGAGATGTTCACATTCTTTAGATTATGCGCTTAATATGTATTTAATAATGTCTGTTAAATCGTCTGTATCAACTGCATGCATAGCACTCTTTCGAACTTTCTCAGAACTGTTTATTGCAATAGATTTCCCACAGTATTCAAAAATTGGAATATCTGTTGAACCATCACCTACAGCAATACATTGTTCTGGTTTTATTTTGTTACTTTTACAAAAATGTTGTAAGCATTCAATTTTTTGTTCTGCCCCAATGTAATTAAGAATTTTTCCAGTAAATACTCCTTCAATCACTTCGTAATCACTACCATAATAATCATCAAATCCCCAGATTTCACATACAACTTTGGCTACTTGTTTTGGACCAACAGTAATAACAATGCATTTAATATTTTTTTCATGCAATGCTTCAACTACATTCTTGATATTTTTTAATGGTTTTGCAATTTTCAAAAAAGATTGAGCAATTTTACGTTCTTCAAGACCCAAAAGTAATTCAGCTCTAAGGTAATCTGCTACTATGTAATTAATCAGACCTTTTTCTCCCTGTTCTTGAATGAAAGAGTGCTCTTTTTCTTTACCATTTAAAATACATGGCAACATTACTGAATGGATTTCTCTAATCAGGGTGTCATCCAAGTCAAAACAAACAAGTTTCAATTTTGCCATTCTATATACACCTTCCCCAAATATAAATTATTTAACTTCCTAATATATTACAATTTCTCATTAATAAATCCAAATATAAAAATTTTATATAATTACTTTCTATCAACTAAGTTGCGTATAACGTTTTGCATGGCAGACGTGTCTGAAATAGGCGACAGCCATATTGAAGACATGTGTGCTGGGCTGCTTAAGCGCTTGACCACCCCCAGCACGAACTGCCATGCGTTGTTAGCTGGAGTCCGACACCACTAAAAGTGCAATTGTCACTAAATAAAATCCATTTTTATTAAACATAATAAGAATATTCCTAACTAAATAAAAATTATTTTACCTCATAATGGAGTTCAACAAATTGATTGAATTTCCTTATATTCCTTAATTTCAGTTCCAATTCAAAATCATTTTTCTTGAATAACGCTATTCCATGACCTATTAGTGTAGGTGCGATAGTAATAATAAACTCATCAACTAATCTTTCTTTAATAAAAGAGTGTAATAGGTTCCCACCACCAACAAGCCATATGTTTCCTCCATCCAGTCTTTTGATTTTATTTGTAAATTCCACTATATCTTGATTTATAAATTCTACATTTTCATTCTTACCGCTTTCTGATTTTGAAAATACGTAACACTTTTTATTCTTATAGGGAAAATTACCTTTCTCTTTTTCAATAATCCAATCATAGGTTCTTCTTCCAATTAGAATAGTATCAACTGTATTGTAGAATTCAGAATATCCATTATCTCCTTCGCCTTCAGTTTTAAATAACCATTCCAAGGAGTCATCTTCTGTTGCTATATAGCCATCTAAACTAGTTGCGATATATAAAACTAATTTTCTTTTGCTTAACATCCATAAACCTCCATATTTCCAATGTTTTATCTAATTTATAATATAATTAGTGAACAATAAATTACTGAGACGTCTTGAATTACTATTGTGATTTTAAGTCTTTTTCAAACACCTACATTAATACTCTCTTCCTTTAGGATTTCAGCTAACTATTTCCCTATCGACCTCCCTGTCGCTTTTACCCCCAGTTGTAGTGGTATTACCGACGTTAGTGTCGTTTATCATAACTCTGGCTGATTATATCATCATTCCTCTAAACTCTATTTTTTCAACATCTTGTCCAAAGGGCTTTGTATCTTAGATATACTCTTTTCTGTTACATGGGTATAGATTTCAGTAGTTTTAGAACTCTCATGACCTAATAGTTCTTGGATATATCTTAAATCTATCCCCCCTTCTAACAAATGTGTTGCAAAACTATGCCTCAGTGAATGTACTGAAACTTTTTTCTTTATCTTAGAAATTGCACATGCATTCTCGAATATTCTTTCGACTGTTCTGACAGTAAGGTATTCCTTCGGATCTTTCCCAGGAAACAACCATTTCTCGGGTTTGTACAATTTATAGTATTTTCTAAGTTGCTCCAGTGCAATTTCAGATAAAACAGTATATCTATCCTTCCTTCCCTTTCCTTGAACAACATGAATTAGCATTCTTTGACTGTCTATATCTTGAGATATTAGTTTTACAACTTCCCCAACTCTTAGCCCTGCTGAATATACAAGAAATAATATTGTTCTATGTTTTTCATTTTTTAATGCAGCAAGTATTGCTGCTACTTCTTGAAAACTTAATACATTAGGAAGCTTTTTCTCCTTTTTAGGTCTTGGTAAACTCTCAATAATTGTATTTTTCATCAACACTTCATTAAACAGAAATTTTAAAGCACTTATGGCTTGGTTTGCATATGTATGTGAAACCTGACCTTCATCAAGTAAGAACAAAATATACTTTCTTATTTCTTGAGCTTCCACATCTGATATATTTTTGTTTATAAAACTGGCAAATCGATTTATATGTCCTTTATATAGCTTTCTTGTTTTTAAACTATAGCCTTTCAATTTTAGCAGTTCATCCAGAGAATTGAGTGCCTTGTCATTTTCAGGATTTTGTTGAAATTTAATATCTATTCTTTCATTTTTATAAAGTTTCTTTAAAGCTTCAAGGTTTTCAGC
Source organism: Clostridiaceae bacterium (assembly GCA_041639705.1). Classification (GTDB taxonomy): domain Bacteria; phylum Bacillota; class Clostridia; order Clostridiales; family Caloramatoraceae; genus JARDZI01. Next base: position 4,303 of record JBEQBT010000119.1, read on the forward strand.
TGTATTAGGAATTGTCCATATTTTTTCTGATACGTCCCACTTATATCCACATATTGTTTTGATTTTCACTATTCTCTCAGGTGAATAATCAAATTTTATTACCAATCTATCTTCTGATTTATCAATATTTACTGACATGATTACACCTTCTACAAAGTTACTCGAACAAATGTTCTATTTGTATTTATAACCATGTTTTACTAAATTATACCATAATATTAAATATTCTGCTAAATAAAAAAATCACCTCTGACCTAACATCAGAGGTGATTATAAATTACTGTGTAATTATTGTTCCTGTAAGTCCCTTTAGGGCTTCTCTTGCTTTTTCTAGGGAGGTTACAATTGCTTTTCTTCCTGGTTTTGATTCTGCAAACATTAGTGCAGCTTTAACCTTAGGAAGCATTGAACCTGGTGCAAAGTGACCTTCTTCTATATACTTGTATGCTTCTGCAACTGACAAGTTTTGAAGGTTCTTTTGGTTTGGCTTGTTGAAGTTGATTGCTATCTGCTCAACAGCTGTTAGTATTACAAGCTCATCTGCATTAAGAAGCTCTGCAATTTTTTCTGAAGCTAAATCCTTGTCTATAACTGCAGGTACTCCTTCAAGCTTGCCGTTCTTTTCGATTACTGGAACTCCGCCTCCGCCAACTGTTATAACTACATGACCAGCTTCAACTAGAGTTTTAACAATAACTTCTTCAACTACAGCCTTAGGCATTGGTGATGCTACAACTCTTCTCCAGCCTCTGCCTGCATCTTCCTTCATTGTATAACCCTTCTCAGCCATAAGCTTTTTAGCTTGTTCTTCAGTGAAGAATGAGCCTACTGGCTTTGTTGGATTCTTAAATCCTGGGTCATTCTCATCAACAACAACCTGTGTAACGATTGCTGCAACTTCTTTATTGATTTTTCTTTCTCTCATTTCTTCTCTTATTGCTTGCTGCAAATGATACCCTATATATCCCTGACTCATTGCTCCACATTCTGGGAATGGCATTACAGGTATTCCTTCATTTGCTGCATTTGCTGTTTCATAGGTTGCAACAAATTGTCCAACCTGTGGTCCATTTCCATGAGCTATTATTACTTCGTGTCCATCTTCTATTAAATCAACAATGGCCTTTGAAGTCTCATGGCATGTTACAAGCTGCGCTTCAGCCGATGTGTCCTTTGGATTAGCCTGAAGTGCATTTCCACCCAGTGCTACTACAATTCTTGCCATAATTTTTACCCCCTATATTCTTTAGTGATATTTCCATACAATTCTATTCTATAATAAATATAAACTAAGGGCAATAAAATTTTGACTGATTAATCAACCAATTGTTGCAACTATTACTGCCTTTATTGTATGCATTCTATTTTCCGCTTCATCAAATACTATTGAGTGCTTACTTCTGAACACTTCATCAGTAACCTCACTTACATTAAGTCCTCTATCATTAGCTTCCCTTGCAACCTTTGTTTCAAGATCATGGTATGCTGGTAAACAGTGCATAAACTTAACCTCTGGATTTTCAGTTGCTCTAACCATGTCCATAGTGATTCTGAATGGTGTAAGTAATCTTACTCTTTCCTCCATTTGAGCTTCTTCTCCCATGGATACCCAAACATCTGAATAAAGAACATCTGCACCCTTTAGAGCTTCTATCTTATCTGTAACCTCTATAACTGCTCCAGTTTCCTTAGCAACCTCTTGAACCTTTGCAAAAATAGCTGCATCTGGCTTAAGTTCCTTTGGTCCGTATGCTACAAAGTGCATTCCCATTTTAGCAGCACCATACATTAGTGCATAGGACATGTTATTTCTGGTATCCCCCACAAACACAAATTTAATCTTATTTAATGGCTTAGGAATATGCTCTTCTATTGTTAAAAGGTCAGCAAGTACTTGAGTTGGATGATCAATGTCTGTTAACCCATTCCATACTGGAACTCCTGAATGTCTTGCTAGTTCTTCAACAACTGATTGCTTATACCCTCTGTATTCTATGCCATCGTAAAATCTTCCAAGAACCTTTGCAGTATCCTCTAATGATTCCTTCTTGCCCATTTGTGAGCTGTTTGAATCAAGGAAGGTTACATGAGCTCCCTCATCAAGTGCTGCAACTTCAAATGCACATCTTGTTCTTGTTGAGGTTTTCTCGAATAAAAGAACTATATTCTTTCCCTTTAATAAATCATTATGAATACCTGCTCTCTTTTTTGCCTTAAGGTCACGTGCGAGATCAAGCATGTATCTAATTTCTAGTGGTGAGAAATCCATTAATGTTAAAAAGCTTCTTCCCTTTAAGTTTACTGGCATTGTTATTCCTCCTTATGTATATGTTTATTTTATATCTTCTCTTTCAAGTGGCATACTCATACATCTTGGGCCACCTCTGCCCCTTGAAAGCTCTGAACTTGGTATGGTAAGTACTTTTATTCCTTTTTCCTCAAGAATTTCATTTGTAACATAGTTTCTCTCATATGTTACAACAACTCCAGGGGCGATTGCAAGGGTATTTGAGCCATCATTCCACTGCTCTCTTCCTGCAATCATTAAATCCCCGCCACCGCACTTTACTAATTCAACAGAATCGACCTTTAGTGCTGTCTTTAATATTTTATCAAGCGGGTTAGTATTATGTTTAAACTTAAGACTCCCCTTTGTACCACAAGTTACTTCATATATGCTTAATGGTCCTTCAATACCAGGATGTATTGTAAACTTATCATAGTCAACCATTGTGAATACAGTGTCAAGATGCATAAATGCTCTCTTCTTTGGAATCTCAAATACAAGTATTTTTTTAAAGCTTGAATTTCCATCAAGCAGGTTTTTAGCAAGTTGTTCAATTCCCTCTGCCATGGTTCTTTCACTGCACCCAATTGCCACAACCTCATCGGAAAGTACAAGTATATCTCCACCTTCTATTGCAAATGAATTATCTCTATCATACAACAAAGGAATTGGAGGACTACTAAACATAGGATGATATTTATAAACATATTTTATAAATAATGTTTCTCTTCTTCTAGCTTCCATTCTCATTCTATTTATTGATATACCATCTCCTATTATTGCCCCTGGATCTCTAGTAAAATAAAGATTCGGCATTGGATCAAGGTGAAATGGATATTCATCAATCATAATATCAGCGAGGGATGTTGCTTTTTTTATTTCTACTTCTCCTCTTCTTACCCCTGTCATCATTGAATCAATCATGTCTCTAGGGTACATAGATAAAAAATAGTTTCTAAGTGCTTCATAATATGCTGATGATGTGATACCACTTTCTATAAGGAATTCATCAATAAACTTCTCTCTTAACTCATTACTTTTAAATATATGTGTTAATAGCTCTTCTAAGTAAAGAACTTCAACTCCATTATTTTTAAGTATATTTGCAAATCCATCATGCTCCTGTTGAGCTACTTTTAGATATGGTATATCATCAAATAAAAGTCTTCCGAGATACTCTGGAACTAGGTTTTCTACTTCTCTACCAGGTCTATGCAGCATAACCTTTTTTAGTTTGCCAATCTCGGAGGTTACTCTGATATTTAAATTCATGCCCTTTCCCTCCCATGCAAATTTTTATGTAAATTCAACCGCATATACATTATACAACTACTGCATAAGTTTTAAAAGACTATTTTTATTATTTTATTTATTAATTATTCCACAGAATTAGATTAAAATAGACTCGTTTTAATTATGTTGAATTTTCCATTTAATATGCCAGATTTCCATTCCTAAACTATGTTATTTATCAACTAGAAGCAGGCATACCTGCCCTAAAGTTAAATAATTTTTTTCTTATCATATTTCAAATCATGTATATGCATGCTTTTATACAATTCGATGTATATTTATGCATGTATATACATTTATACATTTTATTATATCTACTATTATGTACTAAATATACTCATGTTATGTTTATACCATAAAAAAGGATTGCATAAGCAATCCTTATAATCTATCCTTATAAACTTTTATTGAAGCCTTAGTTTTCCACTCTTTCACTGTTGCATCATACTTATCGCTTTTCTTTTGATCAAGTATTTTTGTCTTAACATCTTCCTTAACTTCAGTAAGTGGTTTAACTGGGTATTCAGTTCTTTTATTAACCTTTATCAAATGCCATCCATCTTTAGTTTGTACTGGTTGGCTAACCATTCCTTCTGGAACAAGCTTAGCATACTCTAGGAAGGTTTTATCTATATTTATATCATTATAAGCTACGTCTCCTAAAAGACCGCCTTTATCCTTTGTACCATCAGTTCCATACTTCTTTGCAAGTTCTTCAAAGCTCTTTCCTGCATCATACTCATCCTTTATTTTTAAAGCTTCATCCTGTGTTTTAACAATTATGTGTGAAAGATTCATAGTATTTGGTTTTGTTGTATAATCATAAAGGTTTTTCTGGTAATACTTATTTATTTCCTCATCAGTTACAGTAACATCCTTTACAACATAGTCATAAAGCTTGCCAATAATAATTTGTCTTTTAATGCTTTCTTTAAAATCATCTACAGTAAACTTCACAGCTGCTATCTGCTTAGTAAATTCTGCTTCGCCGCCTAATTTATCCATTTCTTCCTTTAGAGTTTTATCAATTTCTACAGTTAATTCAGCATCAGTTGGCACAAGCTTCAATTCTGTTGCCTTCTGAATTGCAAACATTTCATCTGCTAGACTATCAAGTGTTTGTTTCTTCACGTTCAATAAAGCAGCTGCATTTTCTGGTTTAGCAAAATATCCTGGTCCATAATATTGCTCATAATAGGCAATTTGTGATTCCATTCTTTTATCAAATTCCTGTTTTGTCATTTTTTCATTATTAACCTTTATAAGAACTGTTTTTGCTATTGCTTCAGGTGTTTTTGATATAAGTCCACAGCCTGTAAGCCCTATTATACTAATTGATAAGATCAATGCAATTATAACCCTAAACTTTTTCATTTGAATACCTTCCCCTCTATATGCTTTCCGCTATATTATAATATATTTTTATTCTTTATGCAAACTAATGATTTCTTCCACGAAATCCTTTAATTTTCTTACAGCATCATTGTTTCCATGGTCTAGTTTTATTCTCAATATAGGTTGTGAATTACTTCCATATGAGATACTGCCATTCATTTTAAGGTTTAACTTTCTTAATGTTTCCACATCAATATATTTTCCATCTTTAAATTGGACTGTGATATCCTTTCCAAGCTGTTTAATGTTTGTTATCTTTATTTTTTTTGCAAGTCCCTTAATATATGCAATATTAATAAGATTTTCGAGAGACTTCGGTAAATCACCAAACCTGTCTGTCATTTCTTCTTCTGTATCTATCTTATCCTCAATATTTTCTATGGAAGCAATTTTTTTATACATTTCAATTTTTAGCACCTGGTCTTCTATATAGTTGTCTGGAATGTATGCATTAATTG
>JBEQBT010000120.1:0-9723 GCA_041639705.1 Clostridiaceae bacterium
TTATCAATAGATATCTGTTAATCCTATCCTTTACATATTGACTAAACACAAACCATGGAGGTAGTGCAAGCAGCGATAAAACTGAAAGTGCCTTTAAAATATCTAAATATGTCAAGTTTTTTCCCATAATCCTTCTCCTTTATACTTAACTAAATAAATCACAGTGAGATTTTATAATATTGGTAAAAATGTAGCTTTCCAAGTGAACTCGTCCAGCTAAAGCTGGACTTTGAGACTTTGGTGGGGGACTCTACCACCACAAAAGTAGGCAATGATACTCCCACTTATAGAAGTGGGAGTATTGAAAGTGGATAAAAGTCAGGTATTAAACTATAGTATGTGGGCTTAATATCTGACTTAGTTTTATCATTTGCTTATAGAATAGTTATTCAATACCTTTCTTACCAATACATACTTTCTCAATTATATCCCATAATTCTTCTCTTCCTACTTTAGTCTCAGAGGAAAAGGAAATAAAGATGTCATCTTTTTCAACCTGAAGAGATTTCTTAATAACAGCTATATTTTTAAACATCTGATTTTTGGAGAGCTTATCAGCCTTAGTAGCAACCACTACAGCTTGACTTCCTGTTGCTTTCATCCACTGAAACATAAGTTTATCATCCTGTGTAGGCTCATGTCTTATATCAACCAATTGGATAACAAGCTTTAACATATTACGATTCGTGATATACTTCTCTATCATTTCTCCCCATTTGCCCTTTTCTACCTTTGATACCTTGGCGTATCCATAACCTGGAAGATCAACCAAATACAATTCATCATTTATATTATAAAAATTAATTGTTCTTGTTTTGCCTGGAGTACCACTTATTCTTGCTAGGGCTTTTCTACTTACCATGGTATTTATTAAAGAGGACTTACCTACGTTGGACCTTCCTGCAAGAGCTACTTCAGGAAACCCCTTTTCTGGATATTGTGAGGGCACTGCAGCTACAGCATCTAAGTCTACTTTCCTTATAATCATTTTATTTCCCCCTTCAATGCAATATCCAGAACCTCTTCAACCTTATCAGCAAATATAAAGTTTATTTTCTTTTTTATATTCTCAGGTATTTTCTCAATATCATTTTTGTTTTCTGCAGGAAGTATAACTATTCTTATACCAGCTCTATAGGCAGCAAGGGATTTTTCCTTTACTCCACCTATTGGAAGTATCCTTCCTGTCAAAGTAATTTCTCCAGTCATTGCAATATCACTTCTAACTGGCTTTTTAGAAAGAGCAGATACCATTGCGGTTATTAATGTTACCCCTGCAGATGGACCATCCTTTGGGACAGCACCTTCAGGTACATGTACATGAATATCAGTGACTTTATAAAAATCAGGATCAATATTAAACTGTGCAGCTAACGCACGGACATAACTATACCCTGCTCTTGCAGATTCTTTCATTACATCTCCAAGATGGCCAGTTAGTTCAAGCTTACCGCTTCCTGGCATAGGCATTACCTCTATAGCAAGTGTGTCACCACCATATGCAGTCCAAGCAAGCCCCATAACCACACCAATCTGGTCCTTATTACTCTTTTCTTCAAATTTATATCTAGGTGCGCCAAGGTACTTTTGTAGGTTTTGCTGAGTGATTTTAATTTTTTTATTCTTATCCTTTGCTACCTCTACAGCAGCCTTTCTACATATTGCACCAACTCTTCTTTCTAGATTTCTAACTCCAGATTCACGTGTATAAAGATTTATAATATCCTTAATTGCTTTTTCTGATATAGAAAGGTTATTTTCAATTAATCCATTTTCCTTTAATTGCCTTTGAATAAGATGTCTGCTGCAAATTTGAACCTTTTCCTCATCTGTATAACCAGAAACATCTATAATCTCCATTCTATCCATTAATGGTCTTGGTATTGTTTCAAGTGTATTTGCAGTAGTAATAAACAAGACTTTTGATAGGTCAAATGGAAGTTCAAGATAGTGATCCCGGAAATTATTATTTTGTTCAGAATCAAGTACTTCAAGAAGTGCATCTGCTGGATCACCTTTGAAGTCAGAACTCATTTTATCAATTTCATCCATAAGGAAAACAGGGTTTTTTGAGGCTGCCTGCTTCATACTATAAATTATTCTCCCTGGAATCGCTCCTATATAGGTTTTTCTATGTCCTCTAATCTCCGCTTCATCCCTAATTCCACCTAATGACATCCTGACAAATTTTCTATTCATTGCATTTGCAATGGACTTAGCAATTGATGTTTTACCCACGCCAGGAGGTCCAACAAGGCAAAGAATAGGTCCCCTCATAGTTTTATTAAGCTTCCTTACTGCTAGATACTCAAGTATTCTTTCTTTAACGTCTTCAAGTCCATAATGCTCATTTTCAAGCACCTCTTTAACCTTATCTAGATCCTCTATGTCTTTGGTTTCTTTAGTCCATGGAAGATTAACCACCCAATCTATATAAGTTCTAATAACACCACTCTCAGGAGAATTTGTTCCAAGCTTTTCAAGACGAGACAATTCATACAATGCCTTATCCTTTACTTCCTTTGGAGGTTTCAACTTATCTATTTTCTTTTTATACTCTTCAACCTCAGCCTGAATACCATCCCTATCCCCGAGCTCATCCTGTATAACCTTGAGCTGCTCCCTAAGATAATATTCCTTCTGCATTTTATCAATTTTTCTTTTTACTTTCATACCTATTTTTCTTTCAATTTTCAGTATGTCTATTTCCCTTGCCATTATCTCCAGTAACTTTTTCAATCTATCAATTGGATTTACAGCTTCAAGCAGTTCCTGTCTATTTTCTTGTTTTAATATAAGATATGAAGTAATTACATCTCCAAGCTTTCCAGGTTCATCAATATCTACAACTGTTAATAGTATTTCATCAGGTATTGTATTGTTTAACTTGGTATATTCCTCAAATGTAGAAATGGCCTGTCTCATTAATGCTTCAACCTCTGCTGTCATACCTACTTCAATCTCAGAATGCATCTTAACACTGCATTCAAAAAATGGTTCTTCGCTTATAATTTGATCTATTTCTGCTCTGTACAAGCCTTCAACTAATACCCTAATAGTATCTCCTGGCAATTTAAGTATTTGCTTTATTTTAGATACAGTACCAATTCTATATATATCCTCTAAAGTTGGATTCTCAACCTTATGATCTACTTGAGTAATCAAAAATATAGTTTGGTTTTTTACCATAGCATCCTCTAGTGCTAGTATGGATTTTGGTCTTCCAACATCAAAGTGTAAAACCATATGTGGAAAAATAGTTATCCCCCTTATTGGTAATAAAGGCACTACGTTATCCTTAATATCTTCCATTTATTTCATCCCCTCCATTACAGAGACAAACCTATGTTTTCTATTAGTCCAAACTTAATAAAATTGGACAATTAAGTAATATGATTTGTTTCTGAACTTAGCTATTGTTATAATATTATACCTATATAGTTGAAAACATGCAACTTTTCAACTATATTATGTATTCTTTTATTTTACCCTTCATGTACTAAATTATTTATTTTACTTAACACGTAACTAACAAAAAGGAGGAACTAGGTTCCTCCTTATGATACACTTTTAGCAGATAATATTTCCACACTGGATTTAATATTATTTGTTATTGTAATCTTGTTACCAATTTCCATTAATAATGCTTCTTTTATTACTTCTTCTATTGTATCTACTGGTACTATTAAAATATCTAACTCCTTAAAAGTCTCCTGCCAGTTCTCTCGAGGAATGATAACCTTTTTAACTCCCGCTTTTCTTGCCGCCTCAATTTTTGCTATAATTCCACCAATGGGTTTTACAAAGCCCCTTATGGATATTTCACCAGTCATGGCGACCTCATTATTTACAGGTATCCCTTTAATAGCACTATAAATAGCAGTTGTAATGCTAACACCGGCAGATGGTCCGTCAATTGGTACACCTCCTGGAATATTGATATGTATATCATAACCTCTAGGATCAACATTTAGATATTTTCGTAGAACAGTTAAAACATTATCTACAGAACCTCTAGATGTACTCTTCCTTCTAAATTTTCTACCATATGATCCAGTTTCCTCTTCATCAATTATGCCCGTAACCATTATTTTACCATATGGATCCTCAGTTGCAATGGCGGTTGCCTCTATTTCAAGTAGAGTTCCCATATTGGGTCCGTATACTGCTAGACCATTTACATATCCCACCTGTGGAGTAGATTCGATTTTCTTTTCCGGCCTTGGATTATAATTTCCACTTTCAATAACCCATTCCACATCATCAATAGTAATGCTTCTTCGCCTTTCGTTTATTGCTATACCTCCAGCTATTTGAATAATGTTTACTGCCTCTCTACCATTAGTTGCATATTTACTTATCACTCTTGAACCTTCCTCACTTATTATAAAGCCACCTTTTACAGCTGCATTTTTTGCAATAATTTCTATTTCATCAGGGGTAAGTTCTCTAAAGTAAATTTCTACACACCTTGATCTTATTGCAGGTGAAATATCCTCAGGATTTTTTGTAGTAGCTCCTACGAGTCTAAAGTCTGCTGGAAGTCCATTATCAAATATGTCCTTTATGTGAATTGGGATATTAGGATCCTCTGAGCTATAATAAACACTATCTAGGAATACCTTTCTATCCTCTAGCACCTTTAGCAGTTTATTCATCTGAATCGGGTGAAGTTCACCAATTTCATCAAGAAATAGTATACCACCATGTGCCTTGGTCACGGCTCCTGGTTTGGGCTGGGGAATTCCTGCAACACCCATGGCACCAGCACCCTGGTATATTGGATCATGTACTGAGCCTATTAATGGATCTGCTATTCCTCTATCATCAAACCTTACAGTTGTAGCATCAACTTCTATAAACTTTGAATCCATCTTAAATGGTGAAATTGAATTTTTTTTTGCTTCCTCAAGAACAAGTCTTGCAGCTGCAGTTTTTCCTATCCCAGGAGGTCCATATACTATAACATGCTGAGGATTTGGACCACATAATGCAGCTTTTAGAGCTCTAATCCCTCTTTCTTGACCAATTACCTCTTCAAAAGTAGCTGGTCTTGTTTTCTCAGAAAGAGGTTCTGTTAAGCTAGTTTCTCGCATTTTTCTAAGCTTTTCTAATTCTTTTTTACTCTCCCTTTCAATTGTAACCTTTTGGCTTTGCTGCCCCTTTAGCAAATTGTAAAAATAAATTCCTATTACTGCAGTAAACACAAAATTTAAAATCATTAATATCTGGCTACCAACCATTTTATCTCCTCCCTTATTTTACATGCTTAGTATGTACAAATAAGGGAATAATATTCAAACTTCAATATATTTTTATATAAAATAAAAAACTCCTGGGAGAATTCAGCAGGTACATTGTCATCCTGAACGTAGTGAAGAATCTTAATCGCTCAGATCCTTCACTACTTTCAGGATGACAGGAATAGTCTTTAGTAGCAATGACAGATGTTAGGGTAATAAAAACAGGCACGTAAAATTACGTGCCTGTTTTTATTACAATATTATGATACGCTTTCACTAGTCTTTTTTATTTTGTTTTTCTTTGGGGATGAGGGAACTTTTTTTATGCTTTTCTTTAGTCCTTCTCCTAGTACAAGGTTTGGCGATTGTTTATTAATAACTGTATCATAGGTTACAATACATTGTCTTATATCATCCCTTGATGGTATATCGTACATAACATCAAGCATTAGAGATTCCATTATGGCTCTTAATCCTCTTGCACCTGTCTTTCTACTAAGTGCCTCATCAGCAATAGCTTCAAGAGCTTCTCTTTCAAATTCAAGTTCGACTCCATCAAGTTCAAATAGTCTCCTGTATTGCTTGGTCAAAGCATTTTTTGGTTCAGTTAGAATCTTAATTAATGCATCCTTGTCAAGAGAGCCTAAAGTGACTATTATAGGTAGTCTCCCAACAAATTCAGGTATCATTCCAAATTTTAATAAATCCTCTGGAAGAATACTTTTTAAAATATCACCAATATCCTTTTGTTCCTTACTCTTAATTTCAGCTCCAAAGCCCATGGAATTCTCATGGGTTCTCTTTTCAATTAATTTTTCAATTCCATCAAATGCTCCTCCACAAATAAAAAGGATATTTGTTGTATCAATCTGTATAAATTCCTGATGTGGGTGCTTTCTTCCTCCCTGTGGAGGAACACTTGCAACAGTTCCTTCAAGAATTTTTAACAGTGCCTGTTGAACACCTTCACCAGACACATCCCTTGTAATTGATGGATTTTCTGACTTTCTAGCTATTTTATCTATTTCATCAATATAAACAATACCCTTCTCTGCTCTTTCAATATCATAATCAGCATTTTGAATGAGTTTTAAAAGTATGTTTTCAACATCTTCCCCTACATATCCAGCTTCTGTTAATGTTGTAGCATCTGCAATAGCAAATGGTACATTTAAAAGCTTTGCAAGTGTTTGGGCTAAAAGTGTTTTTCCTGAACCAGTAGGTCCAAGCAGTACAATATTGCTCTTTTGCAGCTCTATATCATCATTTTTCATTTTGGGTGTATTTATTCTCTTGTAATGATTATATACAGCAACTGCTAAGGACTTTTTTGCACTATCCTGACCTATTACATACTGCTCAAGAAATTCCTTTATTTCTTTAGGCTTAGGCAAATCTGTTAAATCCATCTCCTGTTCAACTTCAAGCTCTTCTGCAATTATTTCTGAACAGAGTTCTATACATTCATCACATATATATACTCCAGGTCCAGCAATCAATCTTTTTACCTGATCCTGGTTTTTACCGCAGAAAGAACATTTTAGCTGTTTCTTGTCCTCTAGTCTTGACATTCCAACACCTCACTATATCACTTAATCTTTTTAGTGATTACTTCGTCTATTAAGCCATATGCCTTAGCCTCATCTGCAGACATAAAATTATCTCTTTCAGTATCTCTTTCGACTTTTTCTAATGGCTGACCTGTTCTCTCACTTAAGATTTCATTTATTTTTTTCCTAGTTTTTATAATACGCTCTGCATGAATAGCAATATCAGTTGCCTGACCCTGGGTCCCGCCTGAAGGCTGATGTATCATTATTTCACTATTGGGGAGAGCAAATCTCTTTCCCTTTGCTCCTGCAGCAAGAAGGAATGCTCCCATGGATGCTGCCATACCTACGCAAATAGTAGAAACATCAGGTTTAATATATTGCATTGTATCATATATTGCAAATCCTGAAGTAATAGACCCGCCAGGGCTGTTAATGTATAAATATATGTCCTTGTCTGGATCTTCAGCTTCTAGAAATAGTAATTGTGCTACTACTAAACTAGCTGTAACATCATTTACTTCATCTCCAAGAAATACAATTCTCTCTTTTAATAATCTTGAATAAATATCGTAGGATCTTTCACCTCTACTGGTTTGTTCAATAACCATAGGAACTAAACTCATCCTTATCCCTCCCATTTGTATAATATTAGTTTTTCAATATATTTTCTTTTATTCTGATAATTATAATATTCAATTAATTTATAAGGATTGATTTATTCAACTATCACACTTGAATTAACCAAAAAATCAATAACCTTATTATTAGCAAGTTCTTCTTTAATTATTTCTCCTTGAGTATTTAATATACTCTCCTTCATCTTTTGTGTATCCTTTGTGCCATACATTGCAGCTAATTCATCTGCTCTCCTTTCAACTTCTTCATCAGTAGCTGTTATGTTCTCAGCTTTTGCTATTGCCTCTAAAACAAGGTTGGTTTTTACTCTTGTTTTAGCCATATCTTTAAAGTCATTTTTTATAGCATCCACTGTTATTCCCATCATTTCTGTATATTTTTGAATATCCATTCCCTGATATTTTAGTCTATAGTCTAAATCCTTCACCATATATTCAACTTCTCTATCAACCATAACTTCAGGTATTTCAATCTCTGAGGCATCAACAACCTTTGTAACTACCTGGTTTTCAAAATCTTTCTTTGCCTTCTTGCTATTATTTTCTTCCTGTTTAGATTTAATGTCTGCCTTTAATTCTTCAAGCGTATCAAATTCTGATACATCCTTTGCTAATTCATCATCTAATTCTGGAAGTTCCTTTGTCTTTATTTCCTTTACAGTTACCTTGAATATTGCTGACTTACCCTTTAAATCTTCAGCACCATAGTCTTCAGGGAAATTGACATTTACATCTTTACTTTCTCCAACCTTTGCCCCAATAAGCTGTTCCTCAAAACCCGGAATAAATGTTCCAGAACCTATTGTTAATTCATAATTTTCACCTTTACCACCCTCAAATGGAACCTCATCAACAAAGCCTTCAAAATCGATAACAGCTATATTACCATTTTCAATTACTCCATCTTCAACATTTATAATTCTTCCATTTTTCTCTCTCATGGAGTTAAGTTCCCCATTAACATCCTCATCGGTTACTGGGTATTCAACCTTATTTACTTCTACTTCCATATATTGTCCAAGTTTTACCTCTGGCTTTACTGTCACCTTGGCTGTATATATAAAATCAACATCCTTGCCAATCTGAACTACATCTATGTTGGGATAGTCTACAGGTAATAACTCATTCTCCTTTACTGCTACTGGGTATGTTTCATCACAAACAAGTTCAATAGCATCCTCATAGAATACACCTTCTCCATATTGTTTCTCAATCATTGCCATTGGTGCTTTGCCTTTTCTAAATCCAGGTATATTAAATTTACCTACATTTTTTACATATGATTTTTTTAGAGCCTCTCTAAACTTTTCATTTGGAACATTAATTTCCAAATTAACAACACTACCTTCTACTCTTTCAACCTTAGTATTCATTATTCTTTTCTCCTCCTAATGCTTTCTAATAGAAATAAAATATATGTGATAAATCCCTTTTATACTGCTTTTCAAGGTATAGTACATGGGAATATTAATACCATTGTAATAATATCATACAGTTATTATATATTCAAGACCCAGCATTATTGCGCACAAATTTTGTTATGAATTTCAGAAAATTTTGCAATAACTTTTTCATCTGGTCTTTTTAACAGCTCTTTATTTGAAAGTTCTTCAATATCCGCACAATTTAGTAAGCTCTTATCATAATGCTTTGAAGCATTAAATACCCTGAAACCAGTAAAATTATTTTTATTATCAAATAAATCAATCATATCAAGTATTAGACTTGCTGCTTCGTCCATTTCATAATTTCTTTCCTGGTATTTTACATTAGGATTATCGACTGAACTCTTTTCTAAAATTTCATCAGAATCAAAATAAATACTAACTACATCATTTTCTTTATCATAGGTCACTCTCAAGGTCATAGCTCCTTTCAGAAAACATTATTACTTAAATTATAACCCTATTCATATTATTTTTAAACATAATTGATTATTTATTTAAAAAATAGTTTAACTCTTTCCCATCAGAATTGAATGTTATTGTTCCATTTAAATCAGTTCGCAAAGTTTTTATCTTCAAACTATTAAGTAGGGATATTGTTTCTTTATGGGGGTGATTATAATCATTTCCTACTCCACTGGATATTACTGCATAGGCAGGATTAACAGCCTGGATAAACTTTTTTGATGAAGATGATGAACTCCCATGATGACCTATTTTTATTACATTGGCATTTACGTCTGCTCCACTTTTAAGTATTTCCCCCTCAGATAATTTTTCTGCATCTCCCATTAGGAGAAAGGAGGTTTCACCATAGCTAACTTTTAAAACACCACTATAATTATTC
>JBEQBT010000121.1:0-9604 GCA_041639705.1 Clostridiaceae bacterium
TACAATGGCTAAGACAGGAAGCCATATATGATTGAAAATATGCAAGTTTAAATGATGAACACATTCATTGATTTGTCCTATATTAATTATACAAGGGGCGAACAGTGTTCGCCCGTTGGTTAACATTCGAGGTTTCTTTTTATTATAATGCCCAATAGTGGACTAACACTGTTCGCCCCTATAGAGGAAAGGATCAAATATCAACACTATTCCCAAACATAGCCTTTAAAATAAGAAAAGTATATCTACACCATCATGAATTTTGATTTTACAGTAGCCTAAATATCCTTTATAATATATATTATAAAGGATATCTTTTTTGATGAGAGAACTAGGAATTTTTATTGATTTGAATACTATTGGGGGGAATTAGGTTGGTTAAAGAAAATAAATTAAAAGCATTAAAAAATTCTCAAAAGATTCTTATTTCTATTTCAACCCTATTGTTACTTGGCATAATATTTTTTGTGTCCTATAATTTTACTTCTGGAAATACAAAGTCTATCTATATTGATTCTCTATATACACAAAAGTTAAAGGTTGATGAGGCAAATAAAACTGCTGCTGAAGCAGTAAAAAATATAGACAAGCTAGATGTCTCAAACAAACAAGAACTTCAGAATATCATATCTGTAATTGCAAAGGCAGAATCTTCCATACAGGATAGTATTAGCTCTCTAAAAAAGATATCACCACCTGCAAATTACGAGGATCATTATTCTTCATTTTTAGATGCACTTTCTTTGAACAAAAAGATATTCACTCAGACTAATCTAATTTTAAAAAACACAAAATCTAAAGATTTACAAAAGGCAATTGACGCACTGGATAAAAATATAGGAGATACCTCGGTAGCATATGAGAATTCCAAGCTTAAAACAGTTTATATAAAACTTCCCAGTGAGATACTTACTCTCTGGGACAAAGTTGGAAACTTTGCTTTGGTATCCTACAGCAATTATGAAGCAAAGGCAGTACTTCTTGAGCAATATACTGAATACTATAACACCATGGATAACATTATTGAAGAATTTATAAATGAAAAAGAAGATCTTAATACTTATATTGATGCCATCAAAAATGGTACAGCCTCCATAAGCGATGTTTACATTAAAATAGATAAAAAAATGAACCAATTAAACAAGATTAAAAGTTCATATGCTAAGCTTTCAGTACCTTCAAAAACCGCAAAGCAGCATGGAGATTTAAATGATATACTTAATAGTTATTCTGATTATTGTGAGCAATTTAAACCAGTTTTAACAGCACTAGAAGAAGCGGGAAGTAATCCTGATGCATTGATGGAGGTAAGTAGCTCTCTTGATGAACTATATGTTAGACTGCAGGAGATAAACGCATCTTATAATGAGTATAAAGAACTCTATGATAAGGATAAAGATGCTTTCATGAATATAGATAACTTATAAAAACATGGACCTTCAGGTATTAATTCCTGCAGGTCCATGTTCAATTTAAAAAAAGCTGATTTGATAGCAATTTGGAAGTGTCGAATCCTTAACGCCCTTATATTGTTTGTTTAATCTTAATAATTCATTTATTAAAAAATCTGGCGAATCAGATTTTATCTTTCTTTTCCTATAATACTTATACATAATTTCTCTAAATTTATTTAACAATTTTGTGTTTATAAATTCAATATAAAATTCATCACACCATCCATCATTTATTAATTCTCCAGATTTGATATTGTCTATGTATACCTTTGCAGTAATCTTTTCATGGTCATCTCCAATTTCAATTTTTATTTTTTTTAATTCAATACCCATTATATCTGTCATATGGAGACCTCCAAATCCTCAGGCAATTCTGTTTTTAACAAGATTTTTATTACTATATTCTATAAAAATATATGAAATCCTTCTATAACTTAAAACATAATATTATTTTTGTCAATAAGTCATAAAAATAAGGTGGCATATTACCACCTTATTTTCATTAATCTCCAAATGAAATTCCTATACTTCTTGCGGCGTTAATTAATTGACCATTTACATCAACATCCTTTGTCTGTCCTATTACATCCTCAAGTGGAATATGTGAAATCACATTACCATTTAAGTTAACCATAACACCGAATTTACCTTGGCTTATAAGATTAACTGCTTCTACTCCATACTGGGTAGAAAGTATTCTGTCATAGGAAGATGTATTACCTCCTCTTTGTATATGACCAAGTACTGTATATCTGATTTCATTGTTCTTTAGTATCTTTTCCAAGTCACCAGCAAGTTTTTGTGCAATCCCTCCTAGTCTTATTGAATCAGGACTATCCTCAACAATCTTGCTAATAACCACATCTCCACCCTTTGGTTTAGCCCCTTCAGCAACTACTATGATTGCAAAGGACTTACCTTCTTCTCCTCTTTCCTCAATTTTTTCCACTATTTTATTTATATCATAGGGTATTTCTGGCAACAGTATTACATCTGCAGAACCTGCAATCCCAGATTCAAGTGCAATCCATCCTGCATTTCTTCCCATTACCTCAAGTATCATAATTCTCCTATGTGATTCTGCTGTTGTATGAAGCCTATCTAAAGCATCAACAGCAACACCTACTGCAGTATTAAATCCAAAGGTTCTGTCAGTGCCCATTAAGTCATTATCTATTGTCTTTGGAACACCTATAACATTTACTCCCTTTCTTGAGAAATCCCTGGCACTTGTTAATGTTCCGTCACCACCAATGACTATTAATGCATCTACATTCTCTTTTTTAAGATTTTCAACTGCAACATCAGATACATCTTTTTTTACCATCTTTCCGTCTACCATCACAGAATAATCAAAAAGGTTATCTTTATTTGATGCATAAAGAATTGTTCCTCCCCTATGCAGTATTCCTGAAACACTTTCAAGAGTTAGTGGAATGTAATCATTTTCATATAATCCTCTATAACCGAATGTATAACCTATCACTTCATAACCACATTGCAGGATGGCTGTTCTTGTCACTGCACGGATAACAGCATTCAAACCAGGACAATCTCCACCACCTGTAAGTAAAGCAATTTTCTTAACCATAATTTCACCACCATTAATAGATTTTAATACATTATAGCAATACTATTTAGTTATTTCTACAGTTATTTCGTATTTTTTCCAATATTCTATCACATATGATTTATTTCGACTTATATATACCTCTTCTAATCTTAATATGCTATTAAATTCATAAAATATGTGGATATTATTAAACATTATATTGTTAATAACATGCACTCAAAATGCTGTTGATAAAATTAAAAATGGCTTTCTCAAAATTACTAAAAAATCATAATTTGTGCTTGTCATCCTGAACGCAGTGAAGGATCTTTAAGATTGTTCACTACGTTCAGAATGGCAAACACAATTTTTATGAGAAAAAAGTATTTTGAAATAGCCTATTTTCTAAAATTATTTAACTATATAAAGTATTCCAATTGTATTTGGTCCACAATGACTTGATATTACACATCCAGCCTCAGTGATTAACACCTCATTAACTTTAATATTTTCCTTAAGCTTCTCTTTTAAGTATTCGCTATCTGTATTTCCTACTGAGTGGGTTATTACAATTCTATCCAAATCAATATTGTCCTTGTCCACTAATACATTATCAAGCATTACATTTAGTGCTTTCTCTCTTTTTCCTCTTGACTTCTCTCCAAGAATCATTTTTCCATCTACAACCTTTACAATTGGCTTTATTTTAAAGACTCCGCTCATAAAGTTCTGGAGAGAACTGCATCTTCCACCCATATACAAATAATCAAGTGTATCAATTACAAAAGCAGTTTTTACCTTTGATACTCTCATTTGAACTTCCCTAGCTATTTCATGAATATTCATTCCAACCTTGGCAAAATCACAAGCCTTTAACAGGAGTAATCCAATGCCTGTTGATAAATTCATCGAATCTACAATTTCTATTCTACCCTTTGGAAATTCATTAGCCGCGATTATAGCATTCTGAAGCGTAGAAGAAAGAACTGATGATAATCCAATATAGATAATATCCTTACCCTGTTCAATAAATGGTTTAAACCCATTGTAAAAATCATTTGGTGACGGAGCTGCGGTTTTGGGAAGCCTTCCACATGCTTCTACCTTTTTAAAAAGTTCACCTGCAGTAATATCTACACCGTCCTTAAATGTACCATTATCAAACCCCACATATAACGGAACTACTGAAATATCATATGTATTGATTATATCCAGGGTGAGATCGCTTGTGCTATCTGTAAATACTTTTACTTCACCCAATTTGATACCCCCTAACAAATAATTACAACTAATAATTAATATATTACTAGAAATTAATAAATTATTAAAGTATATTTTAAAAATATTCCTTTAACTTTTTTCCACATATTGTACATACAATTGCATATATTACATTAGCTTCAATTACATTATTTTCTAAGACTTTCTATTCCATCTGCAGTAATGAGCTGAACTTATTAATAAAAAGCTTCCCTGATGAGGTAGTTAATAAAGTTGAAGTTACAGCTACTTCATTTACAACCTTAAACTTATATTCATCTCCAGCCTTCTCACCAATTCCATAGAAACAGTGTATCATGTAGTGTTCTCCATTGTCTCGTCCAATATACATCATAACATGTCCTGACATAAATATGCCTGCACCTGGTAAAACCTTATCAAATATTTGTTTTCTATCTTCAATAGTAGAGTTTTCATTAAATCTATATGATATTCCAGTTCCTGATTCCTGCTCATTACCATTTCTAGGTAAGCGAAATCCAAAAGTTTTATATACATACATTAGAGTACTGGAGCAATCCCTTCCATCAAAACTGTCTCCCCAACCATATCTATGGCCGAAAAGCTTAAATACCTGCTTTAAAATATTTGCTCTTGTATATGGAAGATATCCTATGCTAATATCCTGAGCTTTTGACATTAATGCATGCTTAAGCTGCATCTTCCCGTCAGCATCTCTTACCGGATATTTAACAACATAATTTCCAAGTACTGATTGATTTCCTACAGTATCAATATTATCCTCTCCAAGTGGTATTCTTGTTCCCATATCAAGCCTTAAATAGGAAACTCCCAGCTCATGTGGATTGTGCTGAGTATATGCAAAATCTCCAGTTATAACTATATACTCCTTGGAATCCAAGTAATTTAAAACTTCTTCCCTGTCCCTTGCCAAAGCAATATCACATACCCTTACCCATCCTCTATAATTATACATTTGTATAAAATACCATTTCCTATCCTTACTTATATGAAGAACTAACACTGGCTCAACAGCCTGGCATCCTGTTTCTTGGAATCTATCAAATTCAACATCGTCAGAGGCTTTAAAAATTGCTTTTGACGTAGGAAAGCTTCTTAAAGATGTATTCTTCACAGTTATGCCATATTTAACATCATTTATTTTAGTAATTGCATTAATATTTGTGTTTTCAATTATATCCTCATAAAATGTTCTTTGTATTTCCTTTCCTTCTACATCATACATAACTTTTTCAGGTATTGAATATTCCTGAATAAATCCTTTAAGCTCTTCTTGAGCTAATTTGTTCTTATAGCTTCTGAGATTATAAACTTCACTAACTAATTCAGTATTCCTTAAATTAAATTTTTCTATGTCATCTAATTTCATTATTACTTTGTCACCATCTTGGAGTTTATCAATCCAATATTCAGCATTTAGCATCTCAGTTTTAGTATCAGGTATCATATACTTCTCCATATTACACCTCTTTTATTTTATATTACTTGTTATTATTTCTTCATATTTTTCATCTATCCTGCTAAAAAAAATTTTTTATTTTTTCAAGACATAACAACTATAAAAATAAGGCAGGATTGTCAATTTCAATCCTGCTCTGAGTTGTTAATTTCCTTTTGGATGAGCCAACCTTCCTTTAATAGTTTCTCAAAGCTTTCTGGATTAACAGGTCTACTGTAGTAAAAGCCTTGTACCACATCACATTTATAATCCTTTAGTAAATCCAGTTGTTCCTTTGTTTCAACCCCTTCAGCCAATACCTGAAGTTTAAGGTTATGTCCCATATTAATCACAGCTGTAGTTAAAGCAATTTCCCTTTCACTTATCGTTACATCTTTTATAAATGACTTATCAATTTTCAATGTATCAATTGGAAGCCTCTTTAAATAGCTTAAGGATGAATATCCTGTACCAAAGTCATCAAGGGATATTTTAACACCAATTTCCTTTAGTTTTTTTAGGGTTTCACTAGTTTCTGCTACATTTTTTATAACAGCTTCAGTAATTTCTAGTTCTAGATAGGATGGATCAAGTCCCGTAGTCCTTAAGGTACTTTTAACAGTATCAACAAAATTACCCTGTTCAAATTGTCTTGGTGATATATTAACAGATACTCGTATTTTGGGATAGCCGGCATTTTGAAATTCTTTATTTTGGCGGCAAGCCCTATTTAAGACCCACTCACCAATGGATATAATCATTCCTGTTTCCTCTGCAATTGGTATAAATTTATCAGGTTGAAAAATACCAACTCCTGGGCGATTCCATCTTAATAGTGCCTCCATACCAATAATGCTTCCACTTTCAACCTTCACCAGTGGTTGGTAATGAAGTACAAGTTCATCCTTTGCTAGTGCTTTTCTTAAATCATTTTCAAGCTCGATTTGTTCAATTGCAGTATCATCCATGCTTGGTGCATATAACAAGTAATTATTTCTTCCTTCACCTTTAACAAAATTCATTGCTGTATCTGCATTTTTTACCAAAACCTCAGCTGTTTCACCATTATATGGATATATGCTTATACCCATACTTGCAGTAATATACAGTTCATAGCCCTCTACAATAAATGGTTTTGTTAAAACCTCTAGTATTTCCTCTGCCATATCTGTAGAATTCTCAATTGTATTTATACTAGACATAAGTAGTATAAACTCATCTGCACTATGACTGGCAAGTGTATGCTTGTCACTTATGGAGTTCTTTAATCTTTTTGCTATTTCTTTTAATAATTCATCTCCAACCCTGTGTCCCATTGTATCATTGATTTTTTTGAACTTATCTATATCTAAAACTATAACTCCTAATAATTGACCTTTATTCGTTAATTTATTTATCTTTTGTTTTAATCGATCATTAAATAAAATTCTATTAGGTAATCCTGTAAGAGAATCAAAATAGGATGAATAATAAAATTGCTTCTTAAGCTTTTCTTTTTTAGTATTTGTTACAAAAAGTAGTTGAATTATAATTGTTATTATGGGTGAGATGATAAATAGAAATAATATCATTCCAGTTTTTAATTTGGTTAACTTGTTTAAATAGATGACTTGTTCATTGCCAACAAATCCAATAATCCATCCCCATGGCTCAAAATACTCAGAATAATCCAATGCTCTAAATTCATTACCACCTGGATTTTTCCAGTTATACTTGATTATATTACCAAACCTGTTTTCATTAATGATTTCTCTTATAATATATGTGCCATACTCATCCCTATAATTCCAAAGATCCTTTCCCTCAAGAAAAGGATGCATAATGGCAAGCCCACTTGTAGAAAACGCATATGTGTATATTGAATCATTAAATCCTAATTTTGATTTACTTAAGTCTCTATATCCATTTTCCAATATTGGACCTGAAATATATTCTTTAGCTTTCTTTTGTCCTTCTTCCTTAGTTAACTTTCCAGTATTTATTTGTTCATCCAAAAGTGTTAAAAAACCCTTTGTAATTAATAACTTCTCATGCATTTCCTTTTGTACATTTGTAACTAATATTACTTCATAACTCTTAAAAATTCCATACAAGGAAAAACCAATAACTATAAACACGATTATAAAGGTTAGAATCAAATTTCTTAAATTAATAGCTTTTTTATTATTAATGCCTCTTACAAAATGTCGAAGTTTTTTATCCCTCATCATCTAATCCTCCCTAGCAAGCATATACAAGGATAATTTATAGCAAACTACATTACCTACTATATATTCTACATAATTTACTTTTTTCCTACTTTATATTATATTTATTTTTATTGTAGTCGAATTATAGTTTTATATATAGGCTATGATTAAAATTATGATATAGCTGATGATGTGATTGTTACCCGGGTTGAATTGTAGTGGTCGATGCCCACATCGACAGCGCATTAACGTTGTAGGTGATACCAGCATCAATTGTGGAAATCCCATGTAACGCAAATACCCCAAGCCGATGTGGGCATCGGCCACTACGGTACCTGCGAACACTTTAAGAGGCATTATTAATTAAAAAGACTATATATAAAAAGGAAGGCTTAAAACCTTCTTTTATAGGTTTTAAGCCCCTTCATTAAGAAATTTATATTGGGACATATAAAGATTATAGTAATGTCCCTTTAGCTTCATAAGTTCAATATGGTTTCCACATTCTGCAATTCTACCTTCATCTATTACCATAATTCTATCCGCATCCCTAATGGTTGAAAGCCTGTGTGCAATTACAAAGGAGGTTCTGCCATATAGTAGCTTTTTTATACCCCTTTGAACCATTCTTTCAGTAAAGGTATCTATATTTGAGGTTGCCTCATCAAGTATCAATATTCTTGGGTTAGCTAAAAGTGCCCTAGCAAAAGAAATAAGCTGTCTTTCTCCAACCGATAATCTAGAACCTCTCTCATTAACCTCAGTATCATATCCATTTTCTAGTTTCATAATAAACTCATGGGCATTTACCACCTTGGCAGCTGCAATAACCTCATCATCTGTAGCATCGAGCCTTCCATATCTTATATTTTCCCAGATGTTTGCTGAAAACAGAAATGTATCCTGGAGCATTATGCCCATTTGAGATCTTAAGGACTCAAGCTCCACTTCTGCTATATCTTTACCATCAATTAGTATCTGTCCCTTATCAGTGTTGTAAAACCTACTAATCAGATTTACTATTGTTGTCTTACCAGCTCCAGTAGGTCCAACTAATGCAATTGCTTCTCCTGCCGAAACCTTAAAGCTTACTTTATCCAGTACTGTAGTTCCATCTTCATACCCAAAAGTAATATTTCTAAATTCAACCTGACCTTTTATTTTTGGCATTGAGACTGCGTCATGTATATTTACAATGTCTGGCTTAATATTCATTATTTCAAATATTCTTTCTGCAGCAGCAAAGTTAGTTATAAGTGTGTTATAGAAGTTTGTTATCTTCATTATAGGTCTCCAGAACATACCAATATAGCTTCCAAATGCAACAACAGTTCCAATTGTAACACTAGAGTCAATCTTCATAATCTTAACGCTTGCATAATAAACAATTGAAGTCCCAAGTCCCCAGAAAATGTTAACTAAAGGTCCAAACAAGTCGTTTAGCTTTACTGCACTTACAAATGCATCATTCATCTTTGTAACAAGATCTACAAAGGTTCTTAATGTCCTGTCCTCACCTGCAAATGATTGTACAACCCTTATACCTGAAAAATCCTCATGGGTATATGCATTCATGTTTGATCTTTTTTGTCTAAAGGACTGCCATCTTTTTCTGCTAATTGTCTGTATTAAAAATATTCCAACCATAAGCAGTGGAAGTATTGCCATTGTTGCAAGTGCAAGCCTTGCATTCATTGAAAACATAATT
>JBEQBT010000122.1:0-9603 GCA_041639705.1 Clostridiaceae bacterium
TACTTCCCCTTCTTCCTTAGCACATCTTGGTGCAATTATACCATATATGGGTATAATTTGATATAGATAGGGGGATTTTCGCACAGCCTGCCGGGGGTTACTTTTTAAGATATGCTTTAATGACTTCCCTTGCGATTTCAGCTGCTCTTTTTCCTCCCACTCCACCTTCTTCAACTATAACCGCAACCGCAATTTGTGGATCCTCTGCCGGGGCAAAGGCTGTGAACCATGAGTTGGTTTCCACTTGGTTTTCATTCTCAGCGCTTCCTGTTTTTCCTCCAACTGTTATTCCAGATATTTTAGCTCTAGTACCTGTGCCAGATTTAACTACCCCAACCATGTATTCCTTTATCAGTCCAGCAGTTTCAGTGCTAACTACAGTTTCAAGCTTTTCGGATTTTCCCTTTTCTATAACATTTCCATTCTTATCTTTGATCTCCTTAACTATATATGGTTTCATCATTACTCCGTTGTTTGCGATTGCAGAAGTAACTAAAGCCATATGCAGGGGATTTGTAGTTACCCCATGCTGACCTATTGCATCCTGTGCAATAAGAGCCTTCATATTCTTATTATCAATTTTTATGTTTCCCGACTTAATATTTATGGAATCGTATATATCATTTACTTTTATTTCTTTGTTGAACATAAATTTTTCAGCCATGTTTTCCAGTGCATCATATCCAAGGTCAATGCCTAT
The DNA here is from genome assembly GCA_041639705.1 of Clostridiaceae bacterium. Taxonomy (GTDB): domain Bacteria; phylum Bacillota; class Clostridia; order Clostridiales; family Caloramatoraceae; genus JARDZI01. Next base: position 701 of record JBEQBT010000122.1, read on the forward strand.
CTGACCAAAGGTAGTATTGCAGGAAACTCTAAATGCATCTTTAAGTGTAACCTTTCCATGTACTGCTCCACCCTGTTCCGTTAATGTATATGTCCCAATTTCTAACCTTCCATTACAGTTGAAGATTTCCTGGGCAACCTTTGGGTTTTTCTCCAGTGCTGCTGCGGCTGTTACTATTTTGAAAACCGAGCCAGGTGTATAATATCCCTGGGCTGCTCTATTTACAAAAGGCGTACCATTTGTATCACTATTATATTCATCAAATTTTGTATCAATTAAACCTGGATCAAAGGAGGGCTTGGATACCATAGCTATAATTTCCCCAGTCTTTGTATTAATAGCTGCAACTGCTCCCTTGTCATCCCCAAGCATTTTATATGCAGTATCCTGGGCGTCCTTATCAATAGACAGGTATATATCGTACCCTGATCTTTCAATGGAGCCAAATCCACTTTTTACTCCCTGAAATATAACTTGGAGAATATCTCCTCCATAGCCTTTCCCCTGGAGAATATCATTATACGCCAGCTCCATGCCTGTTTTACCATAAACATAGCTGTTATATCCTAGTATATGTGCAAAAGCCTCACCATTATTGTATATTCTTTTTTGCTTTCCATCCTCTGTTTTCTTGCTATATGCAATTTTATTTCCATCACTGTCCAGTATAGAACCCCTTAGAACATCCTCTTCCTCTGCTCTGATTCTTGGATTAGCCACATCCTTTACTATGGAGCTTGCCTTGTAATAACTAAAATAGGTTAAATATACAATAATACCAAAAAAGCATAAGGAGAAAAAAACAAGGAGAAGTTTTATATTTCTTACTAGATTTCTATTATTCATATGTTTTTTCTCCCCGATTCAGATATTTTTTGCAACACTCCCAGGGAGGCAAAATTCAGTATCATTGAACTTCCTCCATAGCTTACAAATGGAAGAGTTATTCCTGTTAATGGAATCAATTTAATTACTCCTCCTATTATAACAAACACTTGAAATGCTATCATACTAGATATTCCTACTGCCACAAGCATTGAGTATCCATCCCTGGCATGGAGGGCAGTTCTTAAGCCTCTATAAATAAGCAGCAAATACAACAAAATAAGTGCAATGCTCCCGAGCAATCCAAATTCCTCACTAATAGCTGCAAATATAAAGTCATTATGGGCTTCTGGAATTAGATATGGATGCCCTAAACCTATTCCAGTGCCAAACAGTCCTCCTGATGCAATTGCAATAAGAGACTGAATTATCTGATAGCCACTGCCATTTTTGTATTTCCAAGGGTCAATCCATATTTGAAATCTTATTCTAATATGTGAAAACATTATATAGCTAAGTATCCCTCCACCTAAAAATGCTACTATTCCAGTTAATACATATTTAAAACTAGAGGTACTTATATATAGCATTGTAATGAAAATCCCAAAAAAAATCAAACTTGCTCCCAAATCCTTCTCAACAACTAGGAACGCAATTCCAATAAATACAGGAATGGCAGTCTTTATTACGTCAAGAAAGTTTTTAATATTCTGCAGTGCAGAGGCAAGGTAAAATATCACAAAAAGCTTTGCTATCTCTGATGGCTGTATGCCGAAGGAGCCAAATCTTATCCAGTTTTTTGAACCCTTTATTTCGCTTCCTAGAAAAAGTGGGAGAGCAAGAAGTATTATTGCAATTATTGCATATGTATATTTCAATTTTCCAAACTTCCTTATATGGGGTAAGAATACTACTAAAAAAATAAATTCTCCCATTCCAAGGGTGAACCAGGAAAGCTGCTTTATTGCGTTTACTGGACTCAGCCTGTATATCATTACAAGTCCAAATTGTGATATAAATGCGACAATTATTAGTAGATATTTATCACCATTAGGGAAAAATTTTTTTATAATGAAGTATCCATAGCCAATTAGTACGCAAGAGGATACGCCAAGTATTATAGGTCCAAAATCAAGCTTGTTCATGGATATCATAAGAAGAAGAAACATCATTATAGTTAATAAGTAAATTCCCTTAAGTATAGATTTTTCTCTGTTTTCCATGTTATCCCTCTATCCTATAACTTTAAATACTAATCTTCCAATATTTAAAACATCTCCATCAGCAAGTTCTTCCTCATTTCTGACCTTTTTTCCGTTTTTAAAGGTTCCATTTGTACTGTTCATATCCTTTATGAACAGCCTCTCATCGTTTACATAAAGACTTGCATGATGATTTGATATAAATGGATCATCAATTGCAACATTATTATCTTCTTTTCTACCAATATTAATTATTGAATGAACTGGATAAACACTTCCCTTAATTATATCAATGCTCTCGGGACAATCCATTAACTCAATTGCATAATCCACTTCTTCATCTTCCACCTTATTTTTAGAAGCTCTTAAGTCTAAATACATAGTCTTTATAATTCTATATATTATTAAATAAATAATTATAATAACTACAAATCTCATGATAGATGCCAGATATCTCATATAATACCACCTTGTTATCAAATATTAATTTATTATAACATAAATTATATTAGGTATCATCATATATGCAAATTAAGGTGGCAGCCACATGAGTTATGAGTTATTTAGCAATAACTCATAACTCATGTGGCTACCACCTTTAGGTCTAGCTCAGCACCCTTTTTACATACATTCCGGTATATGAATCTGGATTATTGGTTATTTCTTCAGGGCTTCCTGCTGCAATTACAGTACCTCCCCTGTCTCCACCATCGGGACCTAAGTCTATTATATAATCAGAGCATTTTATAACATCAAGGTTGTGCTCGATTACAATTACGGTGTTCCCACCTTCTACCAGTCTCTGAAGTATCTCAATTAATCTTTTTACATCCTCCATGTGAAGTCCAGTTGTTGGCTCATCAAGAATATAAAGTGTTTTTCCAGTACTTCTTTTTGAAAGTTCTGTTGCAAGCTTAACTCTCTGGGCTTCTCCACCAGATAGTTGTGTTGATGGCTGTCCAAGCTTTATATATGAAAGCCCTACATCATAAAGAGTTTGAAGCTTATTTTTTATTTTTGGAATATTTTCAAAAAATTCAAGTGCCTCTTCAACTGTCATATCAAGTATATCTGCAATGTTCTTACCCTTGTACTTTACTTCAAGAGTTTCCCTGTTGTATCTTTTGCCCTTACATATCTCACAGGGTATATAAACATCCGACAGGAACTGCATTTCAATTTTAATAATACCATCTCCGCTGCAAGCCTCACATCTTCCACCCTTAACATTGAAGCTGAACCTTCCATTCTTATAGCCTCTCATTTTGGCTTCATTAGTTAATGCAAATATCTCCCTTATATGATCAAATACCCCTGTATAGGTTGCAGGATTTGACCTTGGAGTCCTTCCGATTGGTGATTGGTCAATATCAATTATTTTATCAATATACTCAATTCCTGTTATACTATCATGTGCACCAGGGTTGTCCTTGATTCCATTTAACTGTTTGGCCACACCCTTGTATAGTATCTCATTAACAAGTGTACTCTTTCCAGAACCTGATACTCCTGTTACACATGTAAATACTCCCATTGGAAAATCTACATTTATCTTTTTAAGATTGTTTTCCCTGGCTCCTCTTATCTTAATCCACTTGCCATTGGGCTTTTTTCTCTCAGCTGGAACCTCGACTTTTCTTCTTCCTGATAGATACTGTCCAGTTAGGGAATCCTCACAGGCTGATACTTCATCTGGGGTTCCAGCAGCAATTATTTCTCCTCCATGGTCACCTGCTCCCGGTCCAAAATCAACAATGTAATCTGCTTCCCTCATTGTATCCTCATCATGCTCTACTACAATTAATGTATTTCCAATATCCCTCAGGTGCTTTAGAGTCTTTAAAAGCTTATCATTATCCTTTTGATGAAGTCCTATGCTTGGTTCATCAAGTATATATAAAACCCCAACAAGACTTGAGCCTATCTGTGTGGCAAGCCTAATTCTCTGTGATTCTCCACCTGACAGAGTAGCTGCTGCCCTTGAAAGAGAAAGATAATCAAGTCCAACGTCCACCAGGAACTTAAGTCTTGCTCTGATTTCCTTTAATATCTGGGATGCTATTGCCCTTTGTCTTTCTGTAAGGTTCAATTCTTCAAAGAACTTAAGCTCATCCCTTATTGCAAGGTCGCAAACCTTGTTTATGGATAAATCACCTACTGTAACTGCAAGACTTTCTTCCTTAAGCCTTGCTCCCTTACACTTAGGGCAGGTCTTAATACTCATATATCTTTCAATTTCTTCTCTTATATAATCTGAGTTAGTTTCCTTATATCTTCTATTTAGGTTTGGAATTACGCCCTCTATTCCATGGTTTATTTCTCCCTTGCCATTATCCCAGGAGTACTGAGCCTTAAACTTTCTACCATTACTTCCATAGAGGAACATATCGATTACTTCTTTAGAAAAATTTTCAATAGGTTCATCCATTGAGAAACCCATTTCCTTTGCGGCTGCAGTCACAATTGTCCTAGTCCAGGAATCATCCCTTAAAAATCCCCATGGTTTTATACCACCTTCATTGATGGACAAGGTTTTATCTGGCATTACTAAATCAGGAGAAATCTCCATAAGGGTCCCAAGTCCATCGCAATGAGGGCACTTTCCAAATGGATTATTAAATGAGAACATTCTAGGTGCAATGTCTCCAATATTGATATCACAATCAGGGCATGCAAAATGTTCACTAAACATTAATTCTTCCCCATTAATAACATCAATTAGAACTAATCCCTCTGCAAGCTTAAGTGCTGTTTCAACAGAGTCACTTAATCTTGATTCCATACCTTCTTTTATAACCAACCTATCTATTACTATTTCAATACTATGCTTCTTATTTTTATCCATTCTAATGTCTTCATTTATGTCCATTACTTCTCCGTCAATTCTTACCCTTACAAATCCATTTTTCTTTGCGTTTTCAAGGAGCTTTGTATGCTCTCCTTTTCTCCCTCTTATAACAGGAGCAAGTATCTGGATTTTAGTTTTCTCAGGCATAGTCATAACCTTATCTATAATCTGATCAACACTCTGCTGCTTTATCTCCTTGCCGCACTTTGGGCAATGGGGAATACCTACTCTTGCGTATAAAAGTCTTAGATAATCATATACTTCAGTTACAGTGCCAACTGTAGAACGTGGATTTCTATTAGTTGTTTTTTGATCTATTGATATAGCAGGAGATAACCCTTCTATATAATCCAAATCTGGCTTGTCCATCTGCCCTAAAAACTGTCTTGCATATGATGACAGGGATTCTACATATCTTCTTTGCCCCTCTGCATATATGGTATCAAAGGCCAGGGAAGATTTCCCCGAACCTGATAATCCTGTAAAAACGATAAATTTGTCTCTTGGGAGTTCTATATTTATATTCTTTAAATTATGTTCTCTTGCACCCTTTATGATAATTTTGTCTCTTGCCATCTTCTCACCTCTCTATAAGTACCACTCAATTCTAGTATTACACGTAGATTATGTCCACTTTTAATTATTTTCATCTTATCCATATAGAGGATTTATATGATTATTTTACTTATTCTAAATAATATTGCAATATCAACTGCAGCCAATACCCCAAGCCGATGTAGGAACATGGGCCACTACAAATATAAAAGTCTCATAATCTCAAGTGGGTGGCACCTACTATTTTAGCTTTTCCTTAAGTTCAATTATTCTGTCCCTGATTTGAGCTGCCATTTCAAACTGTAGGTTTGCTGCTGCATCCCTCATCTGCTCCTCAAGTAGCCTAATTGTTTCTTCTATGTCTACAATGTTTTCAACATACTTATCCCTATCCTCTGAAACCTTATTGCTTTGTATGATTTCATGTATTGCCTTAATAATAGTTGTTGGAGTTATTCCATGTTTTTTGTTATACTCAATCTGTATTGATCTTCTTCTGTTTGTTTCATCAATGGCTCGTTTCATAGAGTCCGTCAATTTGTCTGCATACATTACTACCTTGCTTTCTGAATTTCTTGCTGCTCTTCCTATTATCTGTATTAAGGAGGTTTCTGACCTTAAAAAGCCTTCCTTGTCAGCATCAAGAATTGCTACAAGTGCAACCTCTGGTATATCCAGGCCTTCTCTTAATAGGTTTATACCAACCAGCACATCAAATACACCCAGTCTTAGATCCTTTATTATTTTTGATCTTTCTATTGTAACAATATCAGAATGAAGATAACTTACTTTAATATTTGCTTCTTTAAAATAATCAGTAAGGTCCTCTGCCATTTTCTTTGTTAGTGTTGTTATTAATACCCTGAAGCCATTCTTAACAGTCCTTCTGATTTCACCTATAAGGTTATCTATCTGACCTTTAACAGGTCTGATAATTATTTCAGGGTCAACAAGTCCTGTTGGCCTAATTATCTGCTCTGCAATCTGAGTTGAATGCTCCATCTCGTAAGGTCCTGGAGTAGCACTAACAAACACAACCTGATTTATCTTTTTTTCAAATTCATCAAACTTCAATGGTCTGTTATCAAAGGCAGCTAGCAATCTAAAGCCATACTCAATAAGAGTATTCTTTCTTGATCTGTCCCCTGCATACATTCCTCTAAACTGTGGAAGTGAAACGTGGGACTCATCTATAAACATAAGAAAATCCTCAGGAAAAAAGTCAATTAGTGTATATGGAGGTTCTCCTGGTTTTCTTCCATCAAAGTATCTTGAATAATTTTCAATCCCAGTACAGTAGCCTACCTCTCTAAGCATTTCTATGTCATAGTTGGTTCTCTGCATTATTCTCTGTGCTTCAAGGAGCTTTTCATTTTCTATAAGATACTTATGTCTTATTTTAAGATCCTTCTCAATTTGTCCAATTACATTTTCAACCTTTTCATTAGATGCTGCATAATGGCTGGCAGGAAATATAAGTACCTGATCAACTTCTCCAAATATTTCTCCTGTAAGTACATCTATTTCACAAATTCTATCTATTTCATCTCCAAACATCTCTATCCTGTAAGCTCTTTGATAAAGCTGTGCTGGAATTATTTCAATTACATCTCCCCTAACTCTAAAGGTCCCTCTGACAAAGTTAATGTCATTTCTTTCATACTGTATTTCTACTAATCTAAGTAGAATTTTGTTTCTCTCAAGCTCCATACCCTTTGTAATAAGCAGTGTTTGACCTTTATATTCATTAGGATCTCCAAGTCCATATATACAGGACACACTGGCCACAACTATTACATCCTTTCTTGAAAGAAGTGATGTAGTTGTTGAATGCCTTAACCTGTCAAGTTCTTCATTTATTGAGGCATCCTTTTCTATGTATGTGTCAGTATGTGCAACATAGGCTTCTGGTTGATAATAATCATAATAGCTTACAAAATACTCTACAGCATTGTTAGGGAAAAACTCCTTAAACTCACTATAAAGTTGGGCTGCAAGGGTTTTATTGTGTGCAACCACAAGGGTTGGCTTTTGTATTTCCTGAACAATACTTGCCATTGTAAAGGTTTTTCCTGAACCTGTAACTCCAAGTAGAGTCTGGCATCTATCACCAGACCTTATGCCCTCAGATAACTTTTTTATAGCCTCAGGCTGATCACCTGTTGGGCTAAATTCCGATACTATTTTAAATTCATTCATCATATCACTCCTGTGAACATTTGTTCGCTCTACTAATTATATTATTAAACCTAATACCCGTCAACCATGAAATAAAGTATAAAATAAGTTTGTTTCTTCATCCTGGGGAGAGTACTCTCTGTTATTCTAAACGAAGTGAAGAATCTTTCCCTATGGTGTGTATAAGATCCTTCACTAGGTTCAGGATGACATGTGATTATAACAATTGGACTTTCATAGTAATGACAATATTAAGATGCAATTAGTATTTTTGATGGTGAGTTTAAAATATATACTATAAAAAAATAGCTGGTTTTCCAGCTACTTTTTCATTTCCTTTAAGGTTTTTGTTATTCTTATCCTAAGTGCATTAACATCGTTAAAATCTGTTGCACTAACATAATATTCCTCAAGCTTATCATTTAACTTATTGATTCTTGTGTAAACTTCCTTTGCATTAGATATCTCATTTGCATACTCAATTTCTATGGATTTAATAGGGTCATCAAGTTCATGAACAATAGTTGTATCAATACACTCAAACATATCCACCAGTTTATCGCCCTCACCAGGATCAAATACATGGGGTGCAGTACCATCAAGTATTGCAAAGCTCATTTCAGGAATTATTATCATATCAATACTGTCTGGATCAAATGCACAGTGATAATATTCCACATCATAGCCTGCTTCCAAAGCTGCTTTTGCTAGCTTTCTAGTCATTGTTGATTTCCCAGTCCCAGGTCTGCCTTTAACAATATATCTGTTTTTAATATTTTCAATTAGCAGTTCATAGAAATTTATATTCCCCTGTGGAGTCATTGCACCTGAAAATCTATGACATTCCTTTCCCACAGATTCTTTTCTTTCCTTAATTAAATTTTCAATAAGACCCTTTGTAATCTCTTCTGCCTTTTTAAAATCCATTCCCTTAAGGTATTCCTTTTCCCATCTGTCATGTATAAACTTAGCATTTTTAAAATATTTAAATAAAGACCTATATTCAATCTCTATTTCATCTGTATAATGTTTTATATCTGCTTTATTATTTCTCAAATAATCAATATCCCAATACTCACCAAAATCAAGTAACCTGTCTATTGCTCCTGGATACTTAGGATCTATAACTCCTGGTGCAGTACCATTTACAATAATAACACCAATATCATGTATAAATATGCCATCAATAGAGTTTGCATCAGTTGGACTGTTTACAAAATCTACACTAAATCCCTCATCAAGAAGCTCATTCCCAATTCTTTTCATAAATGTAGATTTCCCACAGCCAGGCCCTC
>JBEQBT010000123.1:0-9589 GCA_041639705.1 Clostridiaceae bacterium
ATTCATTTGCACAATATTACAAATATCGACTCTATACTATTTATAATTCCAATATCACTATGTTACCATGTGGTTTCTTCTATTGACATGGATTTTTCACGGTGCTAATATTATACATAATATCTGTATTATTAAACAAAGTTTCTCAGTTTAATATAAAAAAATTTCTTTGAATTATAGCACAAGATTCATTCCACCTCATAAATACTTTTCTTTTTTAAAACAATTATTTCGTAAAATTATTTGGGTGATACAATATTTATAAAAAACTTACATAATAATTATAGTAAGAGTTCATGTTACTCCATATTCTACTATAATGAGTTCTATCATCTGAATAAAAATATAAAGGGGGGCCTCTATGAAAAGATTATTTGCATCTCTAATTATTCTGACAATGTTAATTTCCACTTCCTGTTCAAAGGGAACGAAACAAGAGCTTAGTGATGTTCAGGAATACTCCACTGTTTATTCTGGAGAAATAACTACTCTCAACTATCTAGTTACTGCCAGTGAAAACGAATTTGCAGCAGCAGCCAATCTTGTTGATACCCTTGTGGATTATGACAAGTATGGGGTAGTTAAACCAGATCTTGCTACTGACTGGAAGGTATCAGCGGATGGATTAGTTTGGACCTTTAATTTACGTAAGGGTGTTAAATGGATGACTAATACTGGAACTGAATATGCAGAAGTAACAGCCCAGGATTTCGTAGATGCTATGAGCTATGTTCTTGACAGTAAAAACAGCTCAGCAACTGCTAATATAGCCTATGGTGTTTTAAAAAATGGAGAAAAATACTATAATGGAGAAATTACTGACTTTTCACAGGTTGGAGTAAAAGCAAAGGATAAATATGTACTTGAATATACATTGGAAAAGCCTACTCCATATTTCCTATCAATGCTAACCTATGTAAGCTTCTTCCCAGTTAACGGTAATTTTTTAAGGGAAGTAGGGGATAAATTTGGAACTGATAACGTTAACCTCCTATACAACGGGGCATATATACTAGACACCTTTGTTCCACAAAATACTAGAATCTTTATTGCAAATGAAAACTATTGGGATAAGGAAAACGTACTTATTAAAAAACTAACCTATACCTATAACAAGGAAGCTGCTACCTTAGCACCTGAGCTATTCCTAAGGGGTGAAATAACAGGTGCCGATATTCCTACTGCTTCCATTGATGAATGGATGAAGGATCCTGCGAAGGAGGCACAGGTTCGCCCTCTAGCAACAAGCTTTTATTCCTTCTTCTATGCATTTAACTTTAACCCAAAATTTGATGCACAATATGAGCCTGAGAACTGGAAAACTGCTGTAAATAACTTAAACTTCCGTAAATCCTTGTTCCATGCTCTAGACAGAACTAAAGCCATGATAACATTAGAGCCCTATGAGCCTGAAAGAAAAATTCAGAACACTATAACTCCTAAAAACTTTGTTGAATTTAAAGGTAAGGATTACACTAAGCTCGGAGCTTTAGCTGATTTATCAGGTAAAGATACCTTTGATTCAAAGAAAGCCCTTGAATATAAGGATAAGGCTCTTAAAGAGTTAAGTGGCAAAGCAACCTTCCCTGTTAAAGTAGTTATGCCATACAATACAGGCTCTTCAGACTGGACAAATAGAGCACAGGTAATTAAACAGCAGATGGAAAATCTTCTTGGAAAGGATTATATTGAAATAGTCCTGCTTCCATATCCAGCAACAGGTTTCTTAAAGGCAACAAGACGTGCTGGTAACTATTCTTTCATGGAAGTTAACTGGGGACCTGACTATGCTGACCCAGAAACCTATACAAACCCATTTACACCAGACAGCAACTACAACTGGCCTCACCTGGCTACAGGTTATGCTGAAGCAAATGGTAAGAACAAGTATGAAAATATGGTAAATGCAGCTAAAGCTGAAGTTCTTAATATTGAAAACCGCTATAAGCTCTTTGCTGATGCAGAGGCATACCTAATCGATCAAGCATTTGTTCTTCCCTATTCAATTGGTGGCGGTGGATTTACTGCATCTACCCTTGATCCATTTACTTCACCATATTCACCTTTTGGTGTTTCTGGTAACAGATTTAAGGGGCAGGCAATTCTAGATAAACCTATGGATACTGCAACATATAAAGCTGGCTTTGCACAATGGGAAAAGGAACGTGCAGCTGCACTTAAAAAGGCAGAAAAATAATATAGTTTAATTATATTAATCCTAATTTGAGCAAGGATTATTTTTAAAATAATCCTTGCTCTTATGCAATTTAAAGTTAGTTTCATCAATTGTAAGGGGGGTTAGCATGTTAAAATATTCATTAAAACGATTATTACAATCATTGCTTACACTATTTATTGTAATAACAGTAGTGTTTCTCCTAATGCGTTTGTTACCCGAAGAAGGATACTTTGGAACAGGCTACGATAAGCTTGATGCTAGTCAAAGAGAGGCAATCTTAAAAAATCTTGGTCTAAGGGATCCACTATATGTTCAGCTTGGCCACTTCTATAAAAACTTAGCCACTGGAAATCTTGGGACTTCAATTGTATACAGACCTAGAGTACCTGTAGCTGACATTATAAAAACAAAAGTGCCCTATTCCCTATATTTAGGACTTGCAGCAATAGGAATTTCTCTTTTAGCTGGAATATCTCTTGGAATTGTCATGGCAAGGAGTAAGAGCAAACTCTGGGATAAGGTTGGTACAGCATACATAGTGTTTATTAATGCAGTACCTGCTGCGGTCTATTACTTGTTTATCCAGCTCTATGTTACAGATATTTTTAAACTTCCAATTTTATTTAAACAGAGTAGACCAATAAGCTGGATTTTGCCTATTATATCAATGTCCCTTGGAAGTATAGCAGGTTATGCAATGTGGATGCGCCGCTATATGGTTGATGAATTAAATAAGGACTACATAAGACTGGCAAAGGCAAAGGGACTTGATAATAAAACCATAATGGTACATCACGTACTGCGTAATGCATTTGTTCCTATGGCTCAATACCTTCCTGTTTCCATCTTATTAACCATCTCAGGTTCTATTTATATTGAATCCCTATATTCAATACCTGGAATGGGAGGTTTACTGGTTGATGCCATCCAAAGGCAGGACAATCCACTGGTACAAGCCCTGGTTCTTATATACGCTTCACTGGGCATTATTGGGCTTCTCACTGGAGATATATTAATGGCAGTGTTTGATCCAAGAATTAAATTGGCTAATCGTGGAGGTGCAAGATGATGGGCAGAACTACAAAGTTTGAAAAGGTCACAGATGGTATAAGCGAATCTTTGTTTTCATTTGCTGAGTATGATCCAAATGCTGCAGAGCGTGCTGGGTATTCTAATTATTCATACTGGCGTTCTACCTGGGAAGTTTTCTTGAAAAATAAACTGGCAACCTTCCTGCTTGGTTTAATGCTTTTAGTAATTGTTTTTACAATAATTCAACCCTACCTGCCAAATCAGAAGTCACCTATACAAATATACAATGATGTAGAGACAGGGTTACAGCTTAGAAATCATGTTCCAGATTCACAGTTCTGGTTTGGAACTAATTCCATAGGCCAGGATCTTTGGGCTCGTATATGGAGTGGTACACGTACCTCCCTATTTATTGGTGTTATGGTAGGTCTATGGCAGGCATTTTTTGGTATTATAATAGGTGCCCTCTGGGGTTATGTTCCAAAATTAGATAGAATACTTACTGAAATATATAATGTATTTGATAATATACCAAGAACCATTATATTGGTTCTATTGGCCTATATTCTCCGTCCCGGTCTTTTGACAATGATTATAGCCCTGTGTGCCACAAGCTGGCTAAGTACTGCGCTTTTCGTAAGAAACCAGATAATAATAATCCGTGATAGAGAATATAACCTGGCATCAAGGTGTCTTGGCACCCCAAGCAGAAGAATTATTATGAAAAACCTTCTTCCCTATTTGGTTTCAGTAATAATGCTTAAGCTTGCTCTAGCAATCCCTGATGCTATTGGCTCTGAAGTATTCTTAACCTATATAGGGCTTGGTCTACCACTTGATATTCCATCACTTGGAAATCTAATAAATGAAGGAAGAGTTATTATGATGGTTGCTTCCCAGAGGTACCAGTTGATATTTCCTGCAGTAGTGCTTTCCTTAATAACCATATCCTTTTACATTTTGGGAAATGCATTTGCAGATTCAGCTGACCCCAGAAATCATGTCTAGGAGGTGGAGAAAATGCAGAATATGATAAATAAAAATGAAACTGATGTAAATACTGAACTATCCTCTGAAAATCAAAAGGTCATCCTATCTGCAGTTGATGTAGAAATAAAATTTAATCTTCGAGGCCGTAGCCTAACTGCAATAAGAGGAGCCTCCCTGGAGGTTTATGAGGGAGAAAGTCTTGCAATAGTAGGAGAATCTGGTTCTGGTAAATCTGTATTCACTAAATCCTTCATGGGTTTACTAGATAAAAATGGATGGGTAGATTACGGAGATATTATGTACAAGGGTTTTAACTTAGCAAAGTTTAAAACTGAAAAGGATTGGCTCCAAATTCGTGGCAAGGAAATAGCCATGGTGTTTCAAGACCCTATGACCTCTTTAAACCCTTTAAAAACAATAGGAAAGCAAATTCAGGAAGCTACCATGCTTCATCAGAATATAAAGGGGGATGCTGCAAAGAAGTTAGTACTTGAAATATTAAAGGATGTTGGAATATCTGATGCTGAAAATCGCTACAAGCAATACCCCCATGAATTTTCAGGTGGAATGAGGCAAAGAGTTGTTATTGCAATTTCTATTGCCTGTAATCCCCATATCCTTATTTGTGATGAACCAACAACAGCCCTTGATGTAACCATTCAAGCTCAGATTTTGCAGCTTTTAAAGAACCTTCAAAATAAATATAATTTAACGATTATTTATATTACCCATGACTTAGGAGTTGTTGCTAAGGTTGCTGACAGAATAGCCGTTATGTATGCAGGAGATATAGTTGAAATTGGTACTACAGAAGAAGTTTTCTATAATGCTCAGCATCCATATACCTGGGCTTTGTTGTCCTCCCTTCCTCAACTGGGAATTAAGGGTGAGCCACTCTATTCAATTAAGGGTACTCCTCCAAATCTATTTAATGAAATAAAAGGAGATGCATTTGCGCCTCGTAACCCTAAGGCTCTAAAGGTAGACTTTGTAGAAAGACCTCCATATTTTCAAGTAAGTCCTACACATAAGGCTCGTACCTGGCTTCTGGATCCAAGGGCTCCAAAGGTAGAACCACCAACAATCATAAAAATACTTCGTGAACAGTGGGGGTGCGAATAATATGGAATTAAAAGAACGGGAAGTCCTATTAGAAGTTAAGAACCTTAAGGTAGAGTTTGGAGAAAATAAGCGTAAGCGTTTTACTGCTGTTAATGATGTAAGCTTTAAAATATATAAGGGTGAGACCTTTGGACTTGTTGGAGAATCAGGTTCTGGCAAGACTACCATTGGAAGAGCTATCATACGTATTAACCCAACTACTGGAGGAGAAGTATATTTTAAAGGCAAAAAAATTAATGGCAAAATATCAAAGGAATTGGACAGGGAAGTAACAAAAAAGATTCAAATGATATTTCAAGATCCAATGGCTTCATTAAATGAAAGAGCAAAGGTTGATTATATAGTTTCAGAGGGATTATATAACCTTAAAAACTATAAAAATGAGAAGGAAAGAAAAGCAATTGTTGAAAAAGCACTTTTAGATGTTGGTTTACTGCCTGAGTTTGCTAGCCGTTTTCCCCATGAATTCTCAGGTGGACAACGTCAGCGTATTGGAACAGCAAGGGTACTTGTTATGGAGCCAGAGCTTATTATTGCAGACGAACCCATATCTGCATTAGACGTTTCCATACGTGCCCAGGTACTAAATCTTCTTACAGACCTGCAAAAAGAAAAGGGATTGACCTATTTATTTATAGCCCATGACTTGGCAGTGGTGCGTTTTATTACTGAACGCTTAGCAGTAATACATAAGGGTAAAATTGTGGAGCTTGCTGAAACGGAAAAACTATTTGCAAATCCACTTCACCCCTATACTAGGGCACTGCTATCTGCAATTCCCCTTCCAGACCCAAGAGCTGAAAGAAAGAAAAAGCTTGAGATATATGATCCCTCCTGCCACGATTATGAGAATAATCCTCCGACCTGGGTGGAGGTTGAGCCAGAACACTTTGTTTTGGGTAATGAAAAAGAAATGGAACATTACCGCAAGAGGTTGGGACTATAGAAACAGTAATGGCAGTATGGAGAATTTTTTCTTCATACTGCCGTTCTTTATAATCTCTTCTCAGGTGGCTGTCACCCAATGATACCATATCAGCCTATGACACTGTATTCGAGTTGGGATTTGAGCCTCTCATAGAATTGAATTTGAAAAGTGATTTTATCAACCCACATATGGGTGGCTGTTTTTGTCGCCATTTCCATATTCAAATACTTGTTCAGCTTATTGAGTACCTTATCCACATAATCAAATCGTTCCTGGTACGCCATATCCCCAAATGATGTATTTTGCATATTCTCATATACTCTGTATACATCAAATCTGTCGATGTTGTCACAATCTCCGATACTCACAGCCAAGGGAGAACGCTCTCCGGGAAAATCAGCTTTATCGTCAACATGAATGGCAATCCCAAAACATATTTCATCAATTTGCTCCCCTTTCAGTTGCAAGGATTCTAAGAAGGTTCTGGCAATCTTTGCAGCATTCCGGCCATGATTAAGCCAATCTTCTTCCGAGTTGAATTCCTGCATATAGCTTATGTCATGCAGTATGCAACCCAGCATCAATGCCTCCTCGTCCAAGCCTTCCTTTATGGCTATTTCCTTCCCAATGTTTGCGACACGCATTGTATGTTCAAGCCTATAATATTTTGATTTTTCATTTCGGGACATATATTCGCTTTTTTCAAACTGTTCTTTTAAAAATCCAATGGCTTTCGTTATATTTGTATTCATTTTCCATCCCGCCTTTTATAAATTTTATCCAAATTAAAACTCAGCATTTTTAAATATCCCCACATTCCCAAATGAGAACAGAACTGCCATACCGCCACTGTATATGAATGAGGATAGATAAACTGTATATCCATTCATACTTTTAAAGCCTATAGTTGTAACCGCTGTTATAATAACCAGGGGAACCACAAGTAAGAGCTGGAAGAATACAAATAAAAGTCCCATTGCAATGGTACTGTCAAATCCGAAAAACTGTGCAATTCTAAATGCAAACAATCCACTGTAGGAGAGCATTCCTGCTAGTGCTACATAGCCTATCATACTTAGAAGTACTTCAAATATTGATGAACCAGACAATACTCCAAAGGGTAAAAATAGAAGTACTGAATCTGTGCTAGCCTTTACAAGGGAGGCTGCCATACCATAGAAAAGCTTTCTATGAGGGGTATCTGGAAGTAAAAATATAAAATAATGGTATATTTCATTATATATTTTGCTGGCCATACCTGCGCTAAAGAAAAGCAATCCAGAGGCTATTATAAATACAAATTTTATATCCAGGCCTTTTGCAAATATTCCAAGTATTACCGAAGCTGATAATAGAATTAGTGAATATGTATTTATAAAAAAAACAAAGCTTCTTTTTATATATTCATTTAAATGCTTGGAGAACAATACCTTTGCTCCATATACATTGTTTAATTTTAAGCCTCTTTTCCTAATTGGTTTAAAAAGAGGGCTCTTATTTCTGCTTATTGAAGCTTCTTTTGTCATTTTTATATTCTTTGCTGCATCATACTGCTCTGCCCCTGAGAGCATATCTTCATAATAATCAAGCTTTAAATTATAGGTTATATAAAGCATAAGTGTACTTAGAAGCAAGAAAATAACTAAATATAATAATGTGGAAAAATTCATTCCCTTTATAACCTGGATAGAGATCTCCCTCATCCATCCAACTACTGGAATATCACCAACCCATGAGCTATGTACTACTATATTTAATAACTTCTCCCAAGTAGCCTTTATATCTCCCCTAACAAGTACAAAAACAATACCAGTTGCAATTACTATAAGTAATGTCTTAATTGTCTGCCTGATTATTTGTCCAAACATGCTGTACTTTGTATTTAGTGCAAATATGAAAAGCTTTAACATATTGCAAAAAATAAGTTGGAATATCACAAAGGATAAAACCAGTACTATTTGGTTTATTGCAGGTACATTAAAGTTTCTAAGAGCATTTGGAATCTGATATAAAATATAAATAGATGCTAGTAGCTCCAATGCAATCTTTTTTATTATTCCATACAAAAGTACAGTTTGTGGTTTTATTGGAGATACGAATATAAGATTAACATCACTCATTGAAAACTTTGAGTCAAGCCTTTTTGTTCCACTATATAGTGCAAAAAGAAGCATACTAAATACAATCATTAAAAATATAAAAATGATAATTTCAAGCTTCATGCCCCCTGTGCTATTACTATTTCCCTTTGGTAAAAACATGGTTGCAAACCAAAGGATAACAAAGAGTGGCCCAACAGCCTTCTGTGGCTTTTGTTTTAATCTTTTAAAATAATTAATTATTGTCCTTTTGAGCAAATAAGATAAAGCCTTCATACTATACCTCCGTATATTCGAAGAATATATCTTCCAAGGACTTATCCTTAAGATCAAGCTCGTCCTTTGCCTTAGCAAGAAGGAATTCTCCATCCTTCATTATCAAAATTCTGTCCCAGAGCTCCTGTACTGAATCTAGAAGATGAGTACTTATTAGAATGGTTGTCCCATTATTCTTAAGGTCAACCAAAATTTCCTTCATAGTTTTTATAGCCTTTGGATCAAGACCAATCATAGGCTCGTCTATTAGTAAAACAGAAGGGTCTGTAATAATAGCACTACATATGCTTACCTTCTGCTGCATTCCCTTTGATAACTCACCACCATACTTGTCCGACTTATCCCATAGATCAAATAGTTTCAAAAGCTCCTCCGCCCTATTCTCATAGTTTTTAACACCATAGGCATGTGCCATAAGTGTTACATGCTCACTTATTGAAAGAAGAGGAAACATTGCAGGCATTTCTGGTATATAGCCTAAAGCTCTTTTTCCCTCTACACTTTTATTATCCATGCCGCAGACTCTTATAATTCCATCATATCTTAACAGTCCTGCAATGGATTTAATTATTGTAGATTTTCCTGCACCATTAGGTCCTGCAAGAACAGCAATTTCTCCCTTCTCTACTTTAAAGCTAACGTTTTTTACCGCTAATGTTTTATTATAGCTTTTACTTAGATTCGTAACCTCAAGCATTTTATTTCCTCCTAGGTATATATTTTAGAAAAGTATGCGTCACAATAGGTTAAATGTGAATGTGAAGTCCCTGTCACCCAGCGGGACATTTGTCATTCTGAACGCAGTGAAGAATCTTCTTTACCCAAGCTACGTGAAAGATTCTTCACTACGTTCAGAATGACAGGTAGTAGGGGCGAACAGTGTTCGCCCGCCATTGGGTACCATGATACAAAGGGTATTCTAAAACGTTGGTACCCTCGGGCGAACACTGTTCGCCCCTACAT
>JBEQBT010000124.1:0-9478 GCA_041639705.1 Clostridiaceae bacterium
GTTACTTTTCCATCCTCTAGGTTTAGTATCCTACTATTAGAAATTGCAATCTTATGAGTATACCGTCCTAAATACTCAATTACAGCCTCAGGTCCACTAAAAGTTTCTTTACAGTAGACTACCCAGTTGTAGATTTTCATTTTAATTCCACCAATATTCTCAAATTAAAACATCATTAGAATGTAAAATATTAGGCGGTATTTTCATTTTAAAACAGTATAATTTAAAATCATTCTCATTTTACGTTAGCATTACACTTAGTCTCTAGAAATTTCGTTGTTGCATCTATAAAATATTTGTATTAAGCTAATGTAGTAGAGCGACTTACAAGAAAAAAGAGCAGGTGCTGCTGCTCTCTTAAAAGTATATTTGATTAGATTTCGTCCTTTAGTGTATAAAGTGCTATTGCTACGGTTATACCGTCTACAGGACCAAGAACCCTTGTAAGTTGTTCTGTATTCCAAAATTTATCATCAAAACTGCTGAGATAGCATCCAGCTCCAAAGTCAGGAACACAAGCCCAATTTCCCTTGTAGTTTGAAGATACTTAAGTCTGGCACTAAGCTCTTTAAAATCATTGCTTTCATAAAGATTATCAGTGGCAATGTTTTTATCAAAGGGGTTAAATTTGAATCCAAAATATTGTGTGTACATAACTAACGCCCATCTCCTTCATTAAACATGTCTGAATATGATATCCGTGTTTGGGAAGGCTCCGCAGTCACTTCAATTACATCAGTTTCTTTTATGGCATCCTCATTTTTACGCCTGTTTCCATTAAAGCGTCGTTTTACATGAGCATTATCTGAAAAATTAACTTTCAAGGCCTCACCAACCTTTACGCCATCCTTGTAGAGAAAAACCTTTTCTTGTATCTTATCAATAATCCCCGGATCATACCTTACCTCTAAGCGCTCTCCTGCAAATTTCTGTTCCGTTTCATATAAGATATTATCCAGCTGCAAAGTAGCATCATTGTTAATTTTTCTACTCACCCTTACAAGGAAGCATTCATTCAATTGGTTTAAATCGTGAAAAACATTGATTCTAGACACTTGCGACATAAATAAATCCAAGGGGCTCATCGCTATTGAACTATGCTTTTTACGTTGATAATCATCTTCAAGCCAGATTTTAAATTTGAGATTCAGTTCATCAATATCCTTAATTTCAGTAGGATTTATTCTGCTTAGAAACCTTGAACGTACTGTTTTAAAAAATCTTTCAATTTTGCCCTTCGAGTTTGGAGTTAGTATTTTCGCATGAAGCAGAGTGCAGCCTATTGATGCACATATATATTCAAGCTGCTGTGATCTATAAATTTTGCCGTTATCTGTGTATAAAATTTTAGGAACTCCTCTTTTCATGATTGCTTCTTTAAAAGATGCTCTAAGAGCACTAAAGCTTTGTACATAATAGAATTCAGCATGAGTGATTAACCTTGAGCAATCATCAATATAAGCCAATAAGTATGTCTGCTTTTTTGATTTTCCTAATCTTATGTACGGACCATACATCGTGTCTGTTTGCCAAAGTTCATTAATAAATTCATGGGAAAATCGCTTGAGTTCCTTCTCCTCCTTGTCTT
The DNA here is from genome assembly GCA_041639705.1 of Clostridiaceae bacterium. GTDB lineage: Bacteria > Bacillota > Clostridia > Clostridiales > Caloramatoraceae > JARDZI01. The sequence continues at coordinate 1,589 of JBEQBT010000124.1, forward strand.
TTGACAATTCTTTGTTTATGTAAATATCCTCCATAAACCTATAGAAAGTAGATACAGAAACTTTATTCTCAAGGATTGTACCTTCTGCTACTAATGTTTCATAAATTAACTTAACCTGCATTTTAGGAAATTCTGTTTTTATCTCTTTGATTCTCTCTAACACTTCATCTCCAATTTTACGATGTGTCCCTTTATCACTTCTGCTTCCAGGTTTAAGAGCATCTATTCCATCCTTCAGGTAAGAGGATGCCCAATATTGTAAAGTCTTCGGTGTATAATTCCTTGCTCCATAATAGGGCATTTCTATAGGCTTATCACATATTTCTGTAAAGTATGCCTTTTGATTTGGAATTTGGCCGTTTAAAACTGGAGCCACAATAGAAAACTTCTTAAGTGCTATTGTTTCTCTCATTTTATCATCTAACTGCATATAAAAACCTCCTTCTGTTTCCCGATCGATCGTATTTAAAGCTTTAATTTTATTCTAATGAAGCTTATCTTTGATATAAAGGAAAAGGCTATGTTGGAAGTTAGATTTATACAACAACTTCTAAATTTTCACATTTAATGCTAAAATTAATTGAGAGGGCCAAGGAATGCTCTGTTGCAATTATCCCTGAATCTTTTGCCGAAGACGTGGGTGGATTCAAATCCACTTGAGATAATTTCAATAAGCTCCCTGACTCTTTCTCTTTTGTCATTTTCATTGGCTTTGTAATTGACACATGACGCGAGTTGCCTTAAACCATGCTGAATATGAACTATATTATCTTTAAATCTTTTTATGTAAAAGTACATATGCTGTCTTTCAATTAAAATATCAGGGTTATGGCTTTTAAGAGCTTCTATGCAGGCTTTGAGTGTACCAGCATATCTAATAACGGTATTTATATATTCAATAATCAGGTCAATGTAGTACTGATAAAATGGGGTACAAAAGTATGGTAGATATGAAATAGTCCTTCCACATTCCGGGCATATATACCTTCTAATGAATATTTTTTTATTGAACCCATTGGTTATGAAATATCGTTTATAGAATCCATGCTTCTTCATTAAGATATGCTTGTTACAGATAGGACATTTATTTGGTGGAGGAGGGAAGCTATATTTTGTCCCATCATCAGAGTATTTTATATAATCATCTTCAACAAATTGAAACTGCATGTAAACACCTCCAAAAAGTTAATGCTAAAACAAATTGACAATCCTTCTCAATTTATTTTAGCATTAACTTTATTCTCAGATTATATATCTTGAGAATTATTATGGATTTTAGGTGGTTTGAAAATGATGACTTACAATCTTTCATTAATTTTATTATATCTTTTATTTTGGAATTTTCCACTTTCAACTTGTACTATTTATATTCTAGCATCATTTGCTATCTCGCAAATTATTAGAACAGATACTTTATCAAACTTTTCATACTCTAAATCTATCTCAGCTTCAAAGCCCTTTGAAACTTCTTTAGCAATAGCACTATCAAATTTATTTATTTCCCTAACTACTTTTCTAAAAGCATTACAAATTAACCTTCTCATGGAAGGGTAATTAACATTGGCATCTACATTTGTTGAATCAATTATATACCGTCTTTTCCCTACAAGATTATTCTTGATGCATTTCCTAACAACCTCATTAAATACGTCCTCAAATCCCTTTTCACCCATTCTATGTATACGGAAGTAGCTTATTGTTGTATCATCAGGTAATTCATCGTCGAGATTAAGACCTAAAAACCATCTAAAAGCTACATCGGTTTGAGATCTAGTTATTACTGCTGGGTCTGATAATCTATATAGATATTCAAGAAGATTTAATTTGAAAAGTACTACTGGGTCTTCAGATTTTCTTCCAATATCACTGTATTTGCCTTTTACAATATCATAAACAAACGAAAAGTCCATAAGTGAATCTATTCTAACAAGGAGATGGTCTTCTGGTATTAATTTTTCATATATCATGCTATTAAATATATTAATTTGTCCACTTTTTTTACCAAGCATAAAAATACCTCCATTCCGCCGCTATCGCTGGCGGCACAACTAGTTATGAAAAAATGGTGTGCGACTCTTACCATTTGGCAATAATCATACTGAGGAGAAGATACACTACAAAGCACGGTGAGATGAGTCGTAGACTGCTCTCTCAGCTTAAATCAGTATAAAAACCAGTGTAAGAATCATCTTTCAAGCACAAATAAGTGGTTCTATAAGACCGCACGCTAATCATTGCTTTAGCTTATCGTTAAATGTGTGATGATTCAGTCAATGTCTTCCTCCTCAAATATGAAGGGAGGCTTATGTCATGAAAGTTGTTTATCCTATCTGCTGTGGTGTCGATGTGCACAAAACTTTTCTCGTCGCCACAATCATTATTTCAAAAGGGATTACTCCCCACTATTCTAAAAAAAGATTCTCTACCTTTAACAATTCCATCCTTCAATTCAAGCAGTGGTTAATTGATAATAACTGTTTTGATGTATGCATGGAATCTACAGGTAAGTATTGGGTTCCTGTCTATAATCTTTTGGAAGATACTATCCGTATCACTATCGCCAATCCCAAATGGGTGAAGGCTGTAAAAGGTAATAAGGATGATACAAAAGACTCCAAATGGATTGGTGATCTCTTCCGTTTAGGTTTAGTCCCAGGCAGCTATATCCCAGATAAACCAATTCGTATTCTCCGTGAATATACACGCTATCGCTCAAAACTTGTTTCCTGCAAAAGCAGTGAGAAAAATCGTTTTCAAAATGCTTTCACTGTTTGTAATGTAGCCATTGATGCTGTCGTTTTCGACATGTTTGGCAAGTCTGCCTCTTCCATCACGGACTATTTGATTTCATCTGATTCTTTTGATCCGGAATATTGCTCATCCCTTCTTGAAAAGTCTCTGAAGAAGAAAGCTGTCTCCGTTGTTGAATCCATTGAAGGATATCAGATGACCAAAGAACAAAAGGAGCGTATGATTATGGTTCGTTCTCCTCTTGAATTTGTCCAACAATCTATTTCAATCTTGGACAAAAATCTTGATAAAATGGTAGCTCCTTATGAAAACAATATTAATTTACTTTGTATCATTGCAGGAGTTGACAGAGCTTCTGCTATCACCATCATCTCCGAGATTGGTACAGACATGTCTCAGTTTGCCAATTCTAAGCGTTTATGCTGTTGGGCCGGTCTAACACCGGGCAACAATGAGTCTGCCGATAAGAAGAAATCTGTTCGAATAACACGTGCTGGTGTCTACCTCAAACCTGCATTGGTACAAGTTGCCCATGCAGCCGTGAAATCGAATAAGTCTCCCTACTACCAGGTTAAGTATGAACGCATTTGTAAAAGGAGAGGCAAAAAAAGAGCCATTATCGCTATCGCAATGATGATACTCACCGCCATATACCACATATTTGTTACCGGCGAAGTATTCAATCCAAGTGACCTATATAAAATTGATATACCCCAAGAAATACAGGACAGGCAGAAAGAAAAAGCTATAAAACAAGCAATTAAACTTTTAATTTCAAATGGCGTAATAAAAGCTCCTGATATTCCTGTGGCTTAACCAGGGGCACAATTCGGTACCCGATTTTTTTTAAACCCTAAAAGACCTTTATTTAGTGCGCCCTTTTTTTTCCTCAACCATGGTATTTTTCACGCTAATACCTCCAAAAATGTATGTGACGTATAATTATTATATCACATTACTTTTTCGGAGGTTTCCCTAGCGCCTTGGGAGTGAGTACTCTTGTGCGAATATGAATCTTTATTGATAGCAAAAAATAAAAATTATATTTTGAAAAATTTTATGTATATTTTAAATATTTTTTGGACATTATCTAACTAGTTAAAAATAACACATTTAAAAAAGTATATTGTATTTAACAAGGTGGATATAAGCCCCAGAAATTAGGCAGTGGAGAAGTATAATTCTGTCAGGATTTGGTTAAAATTGTTAAAATAGGTACTGGATACATAAAAGAAAATAGTACCTATACTAATAAATCAAACGCTAAATGAATAAAGGAGGAAATCAAATGAAAAAAAATACTAAGAAGAAAGGCTTTACTCTAATTGAACTGATTGTTGTTATTGCAATTCTAGGTATTTTGGCTGCTATTGCTATTCCAAGATTTGCAGATATTCAGCAGTCGTCACGATTAAAATCAGATGAAGCAACCGCTGTTGAGATGGTTAAAATTGCTAGAATGATTGAAGCAGAGCAAGATGGTCTTGCTGGTTCTACTGCTAACCCAACAGCTGGTGCAGCTTGGACTGTTGGTGGAATAAGTTATATGGATGTACCAACTACTGCACAGTCTTCTGCTAAACCATTTGTGTTAGAATATGATAATGATGCAAAGAAATATAAAGTTTCAGTAAACTCTGTTGTTATTTATACAGAGCCCTAAAATAAGATTGATAAAAAAGAAAAAATATAATACATAGACATGGGGACGATTCCTTTAGGTACATCATCATAGTCAATCAACAAGAAAACTTAGTAGCGAAACGAGAGTCAATCATACAAAGGAGGTTGGCTCTTTTTTCATGCCCAAAACTACAAGAATGTGAAGTGACTGGACTACTGGGGAAAGTGACTTGCGCTAATTTTTGTAGTATAATGTCTATATATAACATATTTTTGGGGTGGTTCTAATGAAAAAGAAAAAAAAGGGTTATTCTCTTGCGGTAGTAATGATTATTTCCAGCATTTTATTAACTTTGGGTGCTGTGTCAGGGACAGTTATGATTTCAGAGGTTAAACAATCAATATTACAGGAAAAGAAGACGCAGGCTCACTATATTGCAAGGGCAGGGGCTGTTGCTACTGCCAAATGGATAACTTCTATGAGTTCTGCGGAATTACAGGATTTCGATTCTTTAACCTTTCCTGCTTATTCTAATTCACAGAGTTTTAGTGAAGGTTCATTTGAGATAACAATAAATAAAAATCCTGGGCAACTTTTAATAGAATCAAAGGGAAGTGTTCCAAATGGAAAAAAATCAGATGGCAGTGTGTCTTATGTAACGGATATGGTAACCCTTGCATTAGGTGCTGAGGAAAACAATACATCTGTATTTGATACTGTCATATTCGGAAATAAAAGTATTAAATTAGATGGAGGAGCAAAAATTAATGGCAATATAGGGGTTAATGCAAATACAACAGGTGCAATATCCTTTAATGGCGGTGCAAAACTTAATGGGATAGTGTATATACCAATAGATGGAGATCCAAATAAAATTGTAAATGTATCTAAATGGGATACTAAGCCCGTAATAAGACAAATAACTAATTCTAGAAGTTATCCTTCACCTGTTTTACCACAGTTTCCTGAAGGACTTCCTATTAGAGAAAGCATTATCCTAAAAGGGAGTGATAGTAAGACTATTAATAGTAATGGTAATTATGATAGCATTACTATTAAATCAAATACTACACTCACAATTGATACATCGAGTGGAGATAAAGTCATTAGAATAAACAAATTAGACGTTCAGCAGGGTATTATCAAAATAAATGGTACTGGAAAGGTAAAACTATATATAGATAATCTAATTTCACTAAAGGGCAATATAAATAGTATGGGAAATGAAGGACAACTTGAATTATATTGTGATAATTCTGACCCTTTTAAAATAGATGGTGGTACATCACTTTATGGATCATTATATTTTGGGAATACAGATTTAAATATTTCTGGTGGTGCAGTGATTAAAGGAGATATTGTTACAGCTGGCAGTTCAGTAACAATTAATGGTGGAGCTTATGCTGATCCTAAGGTAATATATGCACCTAATGCAGATATAAAAATATCAGGTGGAGCAAACATTGATGGAGCTGTTATAGGTAATAGTGTTTCTGCTACAGGTGGGTCAACTGTTACTTTAACAGAACCTTCCATTGAAATTCAAGTACCTATAATAACAGATGGTTCATCTGACAGTGGATATAAAGTGGAATATTGGAAGTAAATAATTATTAATAATTATATACAGGAAGTGATAAAGTGAGACTGAAAAAAGAAAAAAAGGGTTTTACCCTAATAGAACTTATTATATCGATTGCAATTATCAGCATACTACTTATTGCGTTATTAACTTCATTTACTGGTAGTTTTAAACAAGTATTTTCAAATGGCTCAAGAACAAAGAGTGTTTTTGAGGCTCAAAATAAAATTGATAATATAATAAATGATATTAATATTGCCAGAGGGGACGCTCAATCTAGTGTACAAACTTATAGTTTACAGATTAAATTATATTCTAAGGATGGAACTAAAAATATTACTTCCGGTACAATAAATGGAAACATAATTAAAGTTGATATGAATGATAAAAACAATATAACACTATCAACCTTTGTTCCTAATTAATAAGTGATAGCTTGTAGGGAGTGATTGAGATTTGTAAATATAGAAATTTTAAAAATAGTGGCTTTTCTTTAATAGAACTCTTAGTGTCTATTGGACTAATGGGAATAGTAATATTGATACTTTTCTCAATATATCTTACTAGCAACAAAATCTTCAATAAAACTACTAATCAAAGCTCAAATCAACAGGACGTAAGATTAGTAGCAGATTATATTACAAGAGAGATTAGGAGTGGAAAGATAATTAGTATAAACGAAAATGATGTTAAGAAGGGCAATAATAAGTATTATGCATTAATATTTAAAATTGACAGTAATGATAATAAAAAATATTTATATAAAAAAAGTATTGATACTTCCACTGGAAGCACGGAAATTAAAATTGGTAATAGTTTAAATGACTTAAAGTTCCTACCCGCCAGTAAAAACGGAATGATGAAGATGAGCATTACTGATGATGAAAAAAATCAGAACTATAATCTAGTATTTGAATTTTCACTAGATAATATTAATTCTGCTGTTATCCCAATTGCAAACACCCAGGGTGTAGAAACGATATATTATTCAAAATGGGAAGAATAATGTTAGCTACATGAGATTTAAATAATATATTATGGAAAATATAAATAAGTTTTGGGTTTACCCAGAAGAGATTTTGAAATTTGTAAAAGAGATTTAGCAGGAAATATATGCTAAGTCTCTTTTGATTTTAAAGTAATTTTTTTATCCCATAAGTTTGGATTCTTAGGTATATTTCACACATGTTTTGGACATTATCTAGAGGATTCAACTATAGTGTCAATTAAGTATTAGGGAGGTGTATCTTGAAAAAGGGTTTCACATTAATCGAAGTAATATGTGTAATTGCAGTGCTTTCAATTCTATTCGCAATATCATATCCATCATATAATCATTTTCTAAGGAAGGATAGACTAAAAACTGCAACACAGGAACTCATTGAGAATTTGAAGTATGCTAAAACCTATGCAATAAACCATGATGCATCCTCTGTGAATGTATTGTTTCAATCGAGTGATGAAAGTAAGGGCTATGATAGTTATTGGATATATATGCCTTCAGGGGGATATAGCATGACATTAAAGAGAATATATCTTCCAAAGGGAGTATGGATAGGTGCAAGGGGAGAAGGTTCAACCTTTAATATCGATGATAAGATAATATTCAAACCTGCGGGAAATGTAGCACCCTTTGCCTGTACAATAGCTCTGAAGGATCTAGACACAGGAAAAAAGAGATTCATTACACTTACAATTGGCTTTACAAGAATTATGGAAAGCAGTGGACCAATATGAAAAAAGGTTTTACTCTTATTGAAACCATAATAGCGATTGCAATGATTTCATTACTTATTCTAGCTATATCAAGCCTAACCAGTTTATCCATAAAAATGAACTTGGAAGCAAATAGAAAAGATGAAATTTTCAACATTGCAAGAAGTATTTGCGAAATTTATAAGTCTAATAGTGATAATTATTCTAATATTGGAAA
>JBEQBT010000125.1:0-9455 GCA_041639705.1 Clostridiaceae bacterium
TTGTAATTTATTATTTTAACATTTATAATATAAAATAAAATGCATTAATTAAAAAAACTAAACAAGGAGGAAAATTATGGAAAGAGATATTATAAAACTTAGGGAAACAGCAAGAACACTAAGACAAAATATAATCGAAATGCTTGCTGAATCCAATTCAGGACACCCAGGCGGATCTTTGTCAGCAGTTGAAATATTAACTGCATTATATTTTAGTGAAATGAATGTAAATTCAGATAATCCTAACGATGAGGACAGAGATAGATTTGTCCTATCAAAAGGGCATGCGGCACCAGTATTATACGCAGCCCTTGCAGAAAAAGGATATTTTGAAAAGAAACATTTAAAAACACTAAGGAAAATAGGTTCTATACTTCAAGGTCATCCTAATATGAATGACACTCCTGGTGTTGATATGTCAACAGGTTCTCTTGGACAGGGTTTTTCTGCTGCAAATGGAATGGCTCTCGCAGGAAAACTTGATAATAAAAATTACAGGGTATTTGTACTTTTAGGCGATGGAGAGTTAGAAGAAGGTCAGGTTTGGGAAGCTGCTATGACTTCAGCTCATTATAAACTTGATAATCTTACTGCCTTTGTTGATCATAACAGACTTCAAATAGACGGACCTATAGAAAAAGTAATGAATCCAGAACCAGTTGCAGATAAATTTGTAGCATTTGGATGGCATGTAATAAGTATTAATGGGCACAGCTTTGAAGAAATATTTAAAGCAATTGATGAGGCAAAAGCATTTAAAGGGAAACCTACAATGATTGTTGCCAATACTGTTAAGGGTAAAGGTGTAAGCTTTATGGAAAATCAAGCAAGCTGGCATGGAACAGCACCAAATAAAGAACAGCGTGACCAGGCAATAAGGGAATTAGGAGGTGCAATTAATGGCTAATTTAGCAACAAGAGAAGCATATGGAAAGGCGTTAGTTGAACTTGGAAAGGAAAATAATAATGTAGTTGTATTGGATGCTGATCTTTCCAAATCAACAAAAACAGCTGATTTCGCGAAGGCATATCCTGAAAGATTTTTCAACATGGGAATTGCAGAAGCAGACTTAGTAGCTACTGCTGCAGGGCTTTCAACATGTGGGAAAATTCCTTTTGCAAGTACCTTCGCAATGTTTGCTGCAGGAAGAGCATTTGAACAAATAAGAAATTCAGTGTGTTATCCAGAACTTAATGTAAAGATAGCCGCTACTCATGCAGGCCTCACGGTTGGTGAGGATGGAGCATCACATCAAGCTATAGAGGACCTGTCACTTATGAGAAGCATACCAAACATGACAGTTTTATGTCCCAGTGATGATGTTGAGACTGCTGCATGTATTAAAGCAGCAGCTGAGTATATAGGACCTGTTTATATAAGACTTGGACGTCTAGCAGTTCCAACCATAAATAATGAGGGAACCTATAAGTTCGAAATAGGTAAGTCTATAAAATTAAGAGATGGAAAAGATGTTACTATATTTGCAACTGGAATAATGGTTAGTGAAGCTTTAAAAGCTGCAGATGCATTAAGTAAAGAAGGAATAGATGCAGAGGTAATTAATATACATACAATAAAACCAATAGATGAGGATGGTATTGTTGACTCAGTGAAAAAAACTGGAGCCGCAGTAACCTGTGAAGAACACAATGTAATTGGAGGTCTTGGTAGTGCAGTATGCGAGGTTTTAAGTGAAAACTTTCCTGCACCAGTAAAAAGAGTAGGAGTTATGGATACCTTTGGTGAGTCTGGAAAGCCTGCTGAACTATTAAAGGAATATGGTCTTTTAGCAGAAAATATTGTTAGCGCAGTAAAGGAAATAATCAAAAGAAAGTAAGAATGAAGGTAGACTTTGGTCTGCCTTTTTTAGATATTGAGCTTAATAGTATAAAGGGACTCATCTTGTAAAATTCCAATTTATATGATATATGTATAATAGGATGATAGGAGGTATGAATTATGAATTGGGTAAAAAATACGTTTTCTGATGTTTTAAAATGTATTTGCATTGGATCCCTAATTGCAATAGGTATTGGAATAGTTACAGGGCTGATTGCAATTATTTCATCCTGGGGTAATGTAAATATTACACTTGATTGGGTAAAGAGAGTAATATATATTATTGGAGGGTTAGGTTTGTTCCTTAGCGCTGGAGCATTTGCCCAAAGAGATGGAACAAGACCATTTATATATAATGAGCAATGGAAAACTCATTTTAAAACCTTAAATATAGGATTTGTTATTTTAGTTATCAGCTTTTCAGGAGTGGTTTTGGTGATGATGATTCACAATTTAATTGACTTTGGAAGGGCATTTTAACAAGGTAATAGTAAATATTGATTCTATAAAATTAACCGCGTTTGCGGTTTTTACTTTATTACATAATATTTTTGTATAAATACTTATGATTTACATGTGAAATGATAATATTAAGAAGATTGAGGTGAAAAACATGTTAAAAAAGGTTAGGGAATATATTTTTATTACCATAGGGATGACTATGGTTGCGGTAGGAGTATATTATTTTCTAGTTCCAAGTAATTTGGCTACAGGAGGAGTAAGCGGTCTTGCAATTATTATAAGTAAGTTTCTTCCTAATCTACCAGTTGGATTATTAATGCTCATTTTTAATATAATACTTTTCATAATTGGTTTTTTAATAATAGGCCCAAATTTTGGCGCTAAAACAATATATGCAAGCCTAGGGTTATCAGGGTTGATCTGGCTTTTTCAAAAGCTTATTCCTATTTCAAGACCATTAACGAATGATCTAATGATAGAATTATTATTTGGAGTAGGAATATCTGGACTTGGTTTGGCAATTGTTTTCAACCAGAACGCATCAACAGGTGGTACAGATATAATTGCAAAGATTATTAATAAGTTTTTTCATGTGGACATGGGAAAATCCTTGCTTATGGCGGATTTCATAATTACACTAATAGCGGGAATAACCTTTGGAGCCAAGGCGGGTATGTATGCACTCCTTGGAGTTGTACTAAATGGATTTGTTATTGACAGCTTTATAAATGGTTTGAACATTAGCAAGCAGGTAACTATTATAAGCTCAAAGGGACTAGAAATTAAAGATTTTATTATAAACAAGCTGGAGAGAGGTGTAACTATTTATGACGCAAAGGGTGCTTACTCGGGGCAGTCAAAGGAAGTTTTAATAACAATAATGAGCAGAAGAGAGTTTATAAAACTCAAGGATTTTATTAAAGAGATAGATAACAGGGCTTTTATAACTGTAAGTGATGTTCATGAAGTTCTAGGAGAAGGATTTAAGGAATTTGTTGAATAAAATATTTTATTTGTTATATTGTAGTAGCCCATGTTCCCACATTGGCTTGGAGTATTTGAAGAACACGTGATTTCTGCTATTGATGCTTGTATCACTTACACCGCTGATGCCCTGTCGATGTGGGAACATGGACCACTACAGTTGTATAATAATCTTGTGTTTATTTGTGACACGTTCTTTCTAAAATTCAAATCAATATAAAACTATTCTTTATCATATTATTATTTTTTTAATTTTTTTTAATATACACAAAATGATGTATTTTTATGTTATTATAGAAAATATGACAGACATTTAAATTCATTACTATAAAAAGGGAACCTTATAAAATAAAAACTTGTCTAATAATTGGTAATAAGTTTTATTATCATTTGTAATATAATATAAAAAGGATTTTATACATAAATTGTCATACTAAGGGGTTGTTTTTTAATGATAAAACTAAAAAACGTGTCGAAAGTATATAAAAATAACCATATAGCCTTATCAAATGTGAGTATTTCTATAAATAAAGGAGAATTCGTATTTGTAGTAGGACCAAGTGGTGCTGGAAAATCCACATTCATAAAGTTGCTAATGAAGGAAATTGAGCCAACAAGCGGAGAAGTAAATGTAAATGGTATAAATGTTATAAATCTTAAAAGAAAAGAAGTACCATATTATAGAAGAAATATTGGAGTAGTATTTCAGGATTATAGATTGTTACATGATAAAACAGTTTTTGAAAATGTCGCATTTGCAATGCAAATTATTGAGACAAGCAGTAAGGATATTAAAAAAAGGGTACCACAGGTTTTGTCCCTCGTAGGATTAGCTAATAAGGGAGCACAATATCCTAATCAACTTTCTGGTGGAGAACAGCAGAGGGTTGTATTAGCAAGGGCACTTGTTAATAATCCTAAGCTTCTTATTTGTGATGAACCTACAGGGAATCTTGATCCTGATACCTCCTGGGGCATAATGGAACTCCTTGATGATATAAACAAAGGTGGAACCACAATAGTAATGGCTACTCATGCTAAGGATTTAGTGGATAAAATGAAAAAGAGAGTTATTGCTATTGAAAAGGGAGTAGTTGTAAGAGATCAGCAGAGGGGTGTGTACGGATATGAAGATTAAGACATTTAAGTATTTCTTCAGGGAAGGTTTTGCCAGTGTTAAGAAAAACAGGGTAATGAGTGTTGCATCAGTATCAACTGTAGCAGCAGCTCTGTTTATTTTTGGAGTGTTTATGTTATTGGTTGTAAATGTGAATAAAATAGTAAGCACAGTAGAAAGTGAAATAGAAATAAAAGTATTTTTAAATAGTGATGTTACTACATTACAGCAGAATAAAATAGAAAAGGATATAAAAGCCATAGATAGTGTAAAGGAAATTAGATTTGAGTCACAGAAGGAAGCTCTTGAGAAGTTTAAAGCTGACCTTGGAGAAAAGGCAGATTTAGCTGATGGACTTGAATTGGAGAATCCACTACCAGCATCCTTCATAATAAAGGTAAACAGCCCAAAGGATGTTGCAGGGGTTTCAGCAAAATTGAAAAACCTTGCTGGAGTAGAGAAGATAAATGATGGTCAGCAGATGGTTGAAACAATAATCAAGGTTACAGGTTTTATAAAGATTATAAGTATATTGTTAATGGTTATACTTGGAGTTATTTCGATTTCTTTAATATCCAATACTATAAAGCTTACTGTTTTTGCAAGGAAAAGGGAAATAGGAATAATGAAATACATAGGAGCTACAGACTGGTTTATAAGATGGCCATTTATAATAGAGGGAATGCTTATGGGGCTTTTGGGAGCAGTAATATCAATTGTTATACTTGGCTTTGGTTATGGCTATGGTGCAAAAATAGTTTCTGAAAGCCAAATGATATTCACTTTGGTTCCTTCAAGTGAAATATTACTTAGTCTTGGATGGCAATTTTCATCAATAGGAGTTTTTATTGGAGGAATTGGAAGTTTATTATCCATTAGAAAGTTTCTTGTTGTATAAAATTAATAAAGGTTATACAACTGGTATTTTAAATGGGGGGAAGTAAATTGAAAAAAAGATGGGTTTCTATAGGACTGGCATTATGCCTAGTATTCTCAAGTTTATCAATAGCTTATGCAGATAATTTAGATGACAAAAAAGGTCAATTACAGGAATCTCAGCAAAACATTAATGGAATAAAGAAGAGAATAGATGGAGTAAAAAAAGATAAAAATACGATATATTCACAGATTACCAAATTAGAAGGTCAAATGAATACTATTGAAAATGAACTGGAAGGTTTAAATAATCAAATTGACTCAACAAATAATTCGATTTCAGTTACCAAAAAAGCACTAGAAACGGCTATTGAGGAACTTGGAGATTATAAGGATTTATATTCCAAAAGATTAAGAGCTATGTATATGAATGGTATACCAGGATATTTGGAAATAATACTTAACTCAAGGAGCTTTTCAGACTTTGTATCAAGAATAGATATTGTAAAAAGAATTATGGAGCATGATAGCAATATACTTGTAAATATGAGGGAAAAGCAGGAAAGCATAGAGAGCAAAAAGGCAGAGCTTGAAGTACAAAAGAGCAAGCTAGTAGGACTTCAGCAGCAGTCAACAAATAAAAAGAAACAGCTTACTGTTGTGAGTAGGGATAAAAAGGCCTTATATTCTGAATTAAATAGCAATCAAAAGGAGCTTGAAAAGGCACTTGATGCGGAAGTTAAGGAATCTAAAGAGATTGAAGCAGAAATTAAAGCAATAATGGCAGCATCCCAGAATAGCAATTTAGCATATAATGGCAAAAGGTACAATATATTAAAAAATAGCGAAGCTGGAAGAACAATCAGGGTAAACTCGCCATTTGGCAATAGACTTCATCCTGTTCTAAAAGTATATAAACTACATACTGGAATAGACTTTGGAGTACCATCTGGAACACCTGTATATTCAATGGCTGATGGAGAGGTAATTATCTCAAAATACTCCTCAGGCTATGGGTACTATGTTGTTGTTAATCATGGAAGTGGAATAACAACTCTTTATGCACATAATTCAAAGCTATTAGTAAAGGTTGGAGACAAGGTAAAAGGTGGACAAGTTATTGCAAAGTCCGGTAATACAGGATATTCAACAGGACCTCATATGCACTTTGAGGTTAGAAAAAATGGAACACCTATAAATCCGGAACCATATGTAATAATAGGAAAGTAATGCAAAAGGCATAATACTGTTTATCCAGTATATGCCTTTTTTTAGTTGAAAACTCTTTTGTATTTAAATTTTTATAGTGATATAATGTTATAATGCAGTAGAATTTTTAATAAAATATTGTGAGAATAATAAAGCAGAGACGGGGTGTGCTATGAAAAAGAAAATTGGTATAGGTGGAGCAGTAGCAGCAGTAATCGCAACAAATCTAATAACTATCTACATTATGAGTATTATATTTATTCCCCATTTAAGCAACACAGAATTTTTAGTAAATAGCAAGCTGGAAGTTATAAATAATGCAGTAAAAACTCTAGGACAGAGTAAGAAAAACCTTGTTACTGATGAGGAATACGCATTTGTTAAGGAATATGGAAAGCTTATTTATGTTAAAGATTTGGTAAATGAGTTTTATGTTGATAAGATTGATCAGAATAAATTTATTGAGGGTGCCCTAAAAGGAATGGTTAGCAATGCAGGTGATAGATATACATATTACATGACTAAGAAGGAATATGATGATTTAATGACCCAAACAACAGGTTCCTATGCAGGACTTGGAATATACCTAGATGAGAAGGATGGGAGAATACAAGTTGTTGCACCAATTGAAGACAGTCCAGCTGAAAAGGCAGGCATAAAGAGTGGAGATTTAATTTTAAAGGTAAATGACCAGGAAGTTTTGTCAACAGATATGGATAAGGCTATTTCCATGATGAAGGGGAAGGAAGGAATTAAGGTAAAGCTTACTGTTTTCAGACAAGGATCAGGTAACCTTGATTTTAATATGACCACATCTAAAATAACCTTTAAAACTGTAAAGTTTGAAATGTTAGCTTCTAATATTGGATATATAAGAATTACTACCTTTGATGAAAATACTTCTGGTGCATTTAATAGTGCACTTGAAAGTCTAAAATCCCAGAATATGAAAGGCTTAATTATAGACTTAAGAGATAACCCAGGAGGATTATTGGATACATCCACTCAAATTGCTGATAAGCTTGTTGGAGAGGGAAATATTGTGTACACAATAAATAATCAGGGCCAAAAGGAAGAATGGAAGTCAGATGCAAGTAAATTAAATGTTCCATTGGTTTTACTTGTAAATGGAGGTTCTGCCAGCGCATCTGAAATTGTATCAGGAGCAGTAAGGGACTATAAAGCAGGAACTCTTATTGGAACAAAAACCTTTGGTAAGGGTTTAGTTCAGACAATTATAGGTCTTAAGGATGGTTCGGGTGTTAAAATTACAATAGCAAAATACTATACTCCTTCAGGTGAGTCTATACAGGGAAAGGGAATTACTCCTGATATAGTATTAGATTTACCAGAAGCAGATAAAAACAGAGATTTAAAGCGTGATGAGGATATACAACTTCAAAAAGCTATTGAAGTTATAAAATCAAAACAATAAAAGAAGGACTTCGATTTTCGAAGTCCTTCTTTTATTGTTTTACAAAGTAATATTCTAGCGATTATCTCTTTCGTATAATTTAACACTTTACAACAGAACATATGTTCGTATATAATAATAATATAATAATATGGAAAAGAGATGGTTCTATGAAAAACAAGCTTATATTCCATGTTGATGCAAATAGTGCCTATTTATCCTGGAGTGCAGTTGATAGATTACAACATGGGGAAAAGTTGGATTTAAGAGAGGTTCCATCGGTAGTTGGAGGAGATGAAAAGAGTAGACATGGAATTGTCCTTGCAAAGTCATTGCCTGCAAAAAAATATGGAATAAAAACAGGAGAACCACTGCTTATAGCAAGAAGGAAATGCCCAGAGCTTATTTCTGTTCCACCAAAATATGAGCTTTATGTAAAATGCAGCAATGCAATGCTTGATATTTTAAACCAATATACCCCAACAATACAGAGGTTTTCTGTGGATGAATGCTTTATGGATATGACAGATGTGAATAATCTTTATAAGGACTACTCTGACCTGGCATATGATATAAAGGATAAAATCAAAAATGAGCTTGGATTTACTGTCAACATAGGAATATCAAATAATAAGCTTTTAGCAAAGGTGGCTTCTGATTTAAAAAAGCCTGATATGGTTCATACCTTATTTCCTAATGAAATAAGAGAAAAGATGTGGCCTCTTCCCGTTGAGGACCTCTTTATGGTTGGTAGAGCTACAACTGAGAAGTTATATAAATTAAACATACATACAATTGGAGAGTTAGCAAATCATGATATAGAAGTGTTAAAAAGCATATTTAAAAGCCATGGAATGCTTATATGGAATTATGCTAATGGAATTGAAGATTCTGTTGTTAGAAAAAGTAACTTTATTAACATGAAGGGTATGGGAAATTCCACAACTATTCCATTTGATGTGGAAAATAGAACAACTGCACATATGGTTTTGCTATCCCTGAGTGAAAGCGTTGGTATGAGACTTAGGAATTCTCAGAATTGCTGCAGGCTTGTGTCTGTTAGTATACGAACCAATAAGCTGGAAACCTACTCAAAACAGAGAAAAATTGATTTTGCAATAGATTCAACGAAATATATTGCAAATATTGCCTATAAGCTTTTTGATGAGGTATGGAGAGGCGAACCTATACGTCATCTTGGGGTTTCTGTTTCAGAGCTTTGTTCAAATGAGTTTAACCAAGTATCCATGTTTGATGACAGGGATATTGATAAAAACAAAGCTATTGACACTGCTATTGATAAAATTCGTTTCAAATATGGGTCTACTTCAATTGTTAAATCAATCTTTCTTCATTCAGGGATTAAGCCTGTAAATGGAGGGGTTGGGGAGGGGGATTATCCTGTAATGACTAGTATTTTATAAGGGGTGTATAAATATTGAAGGTAATTGCAAAGCCTATTGAGATGGTTGCATGGTTTACAAGGGATGGCAGTCCCAACCCCGTAAGGTTTAGGCTTGAAAAAGAAGACGAATCCCTTGAAACCATTAAAA
>JBEQBT010000126.1:0-9410 GCA_041639705.1 Clostridiaceae bacterium
CTGATGAGGCTGCTGAAAGGATTAAGGAATTGTTTCAATCTGATGAAAAGCCCTCTGCGGTGTTCGCGTGTAATGATGTTATGGCAGTTGGAGTAATGGGAGCTTGTGGTGATATAGGTTTAAAGGTTCCACAGGATATATCAGTTATAGGTTCTGACAATACTCTTCTTTCAAAGATATCCTATCCTAAGCTAACGACTATTGATTTGAAAATGGATAAGGTAGGCAAAAAAGCGGCTGAAGAGATGTTAAATATGATTGAGAATAAAACAGATTACAGGATAAAGGTGGTTTTAAACACAAGCCTTGTGATTAGAGATAGTTGTTTTCAGGTTAGCAATCAATAATCCATTAGATTTTATCTTTTTTTCTGGACATTTAATATAAGAAATATTACAATATAATAAGAAAACGTTTTCTTTTGAAATGAAAACGTTCTTAATTTTCTTTGAATAGAAAAGGTTTTCTAATAAAATGATTTACGATTTCAGTGATTAGTGACTTACAACCACCACTTTAATAAGTTGCGCTTATGAGAGGATAGAGGGCTTATTGCTAGGAATTATTAAATTTTAGGGGTGCATATTTATGAAAGATGTTTTGTTAAAGGATTTTGAAAATGTGTTTAATACTACTGAGAAAGCACAGCTATTTTTTGCACCAGGGCGTGTAAATTTAATAGGTGAGCATACTGATTATAATGGGGGTCATGTTTTTCCGTGTGCTCTCACCTTTGGAACTTACGCAGCTGTTAGAAGAATTGATGAACCTATTATTAGAATGTATTCGAAAAACTTTGAAAGCCTTGGTATCATAGAGTTCAGTTTGAAAAACCTTAAATACGAAGTTGAACATAAGTGGGCAAATTACCCAAAGGGAGTGATCTATAATTTTATTAAGAAGGACTTCATAATTAATAATGGCTTTGAAATTTTATACTTTGGGAATATACCAAATGGGGCAGGTTTATCATCTTCTGCTTCAATAGAAATGGTAACTGCTGTTCTTTTGAAGAATTTATTTAATTTTGATATAGATATGATTGGAATAGTAAGGCTTTGTCAGGATGCTGAAAATAATTTTATAGGTGTAAACTGTGGAATTATGGATCAATTTGCCATAGGTATGGGTAAAAAAGACCATGCAATACTATTAGATACCAATACACTAAAATATGAGTATGTTAAAATTGCACTTGATAATGCTTCAATAGTCATAGCTAATACAAATAAGAGTAGAGGTCTTTCAGACTCGAAATATAATAAGAGAAGAGCACAGTGCGAAAGTGCACTAAAGGATTTGCAGAAAAAACTTAATATTCATTCCCTCGGAGAGATGAATGAGAGCCAATTTGAAAGTAACAAACATCTAATAGAGAGTGAAATTAATATTAAAAGGGCTAAGCATGCAGTTTATGAGAATAGAAGGACAATTGAAGCAGTTGAAGCACTAAGAAAAAACGACTTTGCTACATTTGGAAGATTAATGAATGAGTCCCATATATCCCTTAGAGATGATTATGAAGTTACTGGTCAAGAATTAGATACCCTGGTAGAGCTTGCATGGAAGCAGAAGGGGGTACTAGGTTCAAGAATGACAGGTGCTGGTTTTGGTGGATGCACTGTAAGTATAGTAAATAATGATGATATAGAAGAATTTATTAAGAATGTTGGAGATAAGTATGCAGAGAGAATAGGACATACTGCAAGCTTCTATGTGGCACAGATAGGTAATGGTGCAGGAAAGCTATAGTATAAGGTCAAAAGCCATGAAAATATAATAGAAATAGGGTGATAGAGTGGATATTTCATATGAAATTGAAAGGCTTATTCAATATGGACTTTATAAAGGACTTATAAACCAATATGATATTATTTATACTAGAAACAGGATATTAGAGTTTCTTAATTTGAATGAAATGGATGAGGTTAGGGTAGAGGATGAAAAATTAGAGTCACCTAAGCTGATTCTTGAAAATATAATGGACTGGGCTTTCAAAAATGCCAAGCTTGAAGGTGATGATATAACATCTAAGGATTTGTTTGATACAAAGCTTATGGCGTGTATTACACCTATGCCTTCAGAAATAATAAATAATTTTAATAGATTACATGATATAGACAGTGCAAAAGCAACTGATTATTATTACGATTTAAGTAAAAATACAAATTACATTAGAACAGATAGAATAGAACGGGATTTAAAATGGAAAACTTCAACTCCCTATGGATATCTAGATATTACTATAAATCTTTCAAAGCCTGAAAAGGATCCAAAAGCAATCGCTGCAGCAAAAAATACGCTATCAAGTTCCTATCCAAAATGCCTTTTATGTAAGGAAAATGAAGGATATGCAGGCCGACTCAACCACCCTGGAAGGGGGAACCATAGAATTATTCCTTTAACATTAAATAATGAGAGATGGTATCTTCAGTACTCACCATATTCCTATTATAATGAACACTGTATTGTGTTAAAGGGTGAACATGTGCCAATGAAGATATGTAAAGAAACCTTTATAAGGCTTATGGATTTTGTGGAGCAGTTTCCCCATTATTTTATAGGTTCAAATGCAGATTTGCCTATTGTGGGAGGTTCAATATTGTCCCATGATCATTTTCAAGGTGGAAAATATGAATTTGCAATGGCAAATGCAGAAATTGATAAAGAGTTTGCAATAGACAAAATTAAAGGTGTAAATGTTGGCAGAGTAAAGTGGCCAATGTCAGTTGTTAGGCTTGAAGGCAGGGATAAAAACCATGTTGTTGAAGCTGCAGAATATATTAAGGAGAAATGGGATAACTATTCAGATGAAACTATAGGAATAATTTCACAGTCGAATGGAATTCCTCATAATACAGTAACACCAATAGCAAGGATGAAAAATAAAAAGTTCCAAATGGATTTAGTATTAAGAAACAATAGAACATCTGCGGAATATCAATATGGAATATTTCACCCACACAGGGATCTCCATCATATAAAAAAGGAGAATATAGGATTAATTGAGGTTATGGGACTTGCAGTTTTGCCAGCAAGGTTAAATAGAGAATTGAAAAAGCTTAAAGATTATTTAATTGACAGAGACAGGATTAATGAAATAGATAAGGATGAAGAAATGATAAAGCACAGGTCATGGTGTATTGAGCTTTTAAATAAATATCCAACTATTTTTGAAGCCGAAGTGGATGAAATTATAAAAAGTGAAGTAGGACTGGTATTTCTAAAGGTTTTGGAGGATTCAGGTGTGTTTAAAAGGGATAAAGAGGGAACCATGGCATTTGATAGGTTTATGAATTCACTTTAAGTTTATGCTAGCTGTCATTGCTATGAAAGTCTGGCTTTGTCATCCTGAACGCAGTGAAGGATCTTTCCAATATGCATATAAGATCCTTCACTATGTTCAGGTTGCCACTGCCGCTGGCAGTTGCTTTCATAGTAATGACAAGAGAAGGCTTTCATAGTAATTGCCGATGAGAGTATGTAATGTTATTAACAGGACATATATAATTATTATTTCAACTGGAGGCGGATAAATAATGGATATGTTTATGGAAGGTTTATATTTACCTCAAAAGGGGCGCACCCGTTCCATCTCTGCTGAAAACTTCAAGGGGGAAAAGGGAAAGGGTGGAATGGCAGTAGAGGGAGTAGGTGCTTATAATTCACGTGAATTAGGACAGGGCTGGAAGGTGTCACCAGCAATTTTTATAAAGCCTGAAACAACAGTAACAATTGCGGAAATAGAAGGTTCAGGTGAGATTAGACATATGTGGTTTACATGTGATCCGAAATACTGGCGTTCCTTGATATTTAGAATTTATTGGGATGGAGAAGAAAATCCTTCTGTTGAGGTTCCACTGGGAGATTTTTTCTGTAATGGATGGTGTGAGCATTCTAATGTAAACTCCATTCCCATATGTGTAAATCCTTCAGGGGGATTCAATAGTTACTGGCCTATGCCATTTAAAAAAACTGCAAGGATAACAATAGAACATAATGGTGCCTATAAAGATAATAAGGATGTAATGTTCTTCTATCAGATTACATGGCAGGAACAGGCTATAGATGATAATGCATTGTACTTCCATTCAGAATGGAGACGTAGGAACCCTACAGAGTATAAAGAGGAATATACTGTTGTAGATGAAATTAAGGGACAGGGTAAATATGTAGGAACATATATTGCATGGCAAGCCAACAGCAGCGGCTGGTGGGGAGAGGGAGAAATGAAGTTTTTCATAGATGGTGACAGGGAATATCCTACTATTTGCGGCACAGGTACTGAGGATTATGTAGGAGGTGCATGGTGCTTCGATGAGGGACGGGGAGAATATTCAACCTATTCCACTCCATTTTTAGGCTTTCATCAGGTTATTAAGCCTGATGGAATGTATAGGGCTAATTTGCGTATGGGAATGTATAGGTGGCATATTCTTGATGCCATTTCATTTGATGAAGACTTAAGGGTAACCTTGCAGCTTTTAGGATGGCGCTCAGGTGCTAGGCTTTTACCCCTAAAGGATGATATTTCAACAGTGGCATACTGGTATCAAAGTGAACCACATGTTGAATTTAAAGCTTTACCAGGGGCAAATGAATTAGAGGTTATATAAGGAAAGAAGGTAAAACATGATGCAAATAGTGAATCCTATTTTGAAAGGTTTTAATCCTGATCCTTCCATATTACGTGTAGGTGATGATTATTATATAGCTACATCAACCTTTGAATGGTTTCCAGGGGTGCAAATTCATCATTCAAGGGATTTAAAAAACTGGAGATTGATTGGGAGACCTCTTAACAGAACTTCTCAGCTAAATATGATTGGTAATCCTATTTCATGTGGGGTGTGGGCACCATGTCTTACATATGATAAGGGTACATATTATCTGGTATACACTGATGTAAAGAGTTTTGCTTCAAATTATAAGGATACACATAATTATCTGGTAACTTCAAAGTACATATTAGGTGATTGGTCAGAACCTGTGTACTTAAACAGTAGTGGATTTGATCCCTCAATGTTCCATGACGATGATGGACGCAAGTGGATTATTCAAATGCAGTGGGATCATCGAGTAATGCCAGGTGGAAAGTCCAGGCATAAGTGTTTAATTGTACAGGAATATTCTGAGAAGGAGAAAAAATTAATTGGTGGGGTTACCAGGATATATGATGGTACTTCCCTTGCTACAATAGAAGCACCTCATATTTATAAAAAGGATGGATGGTATTATGTGATTTGTGCCGAGGGCGGTACATGGCATGACCATGCAGTTACTGTGGCTCGTTCAAGAAATATTTTGGGACCATTTGATACTGACCCTAAAAATCCAATGTTAACTTCTGCAAATGATCCTCTAAATCCTATTCAAAAAGCAGGACATGCATCTACTGTGAAAACACAAAATGGTGAATGGTATATGGTTCATTTATGTGGACGTCCAATTCCAAACAAAGGGAGATGCACATTAGGACGTGAAACTTCAATACAGAAATTAAAATGGGAGGATGGGTGGATTCGTCTTGCCCATGGAGGTAATAATCCTGAATTAGTGGTGAATGGCCCAGAATTAGAAGAACATCCCTGGGAAGAACAACCAGTTCGAGATGATTTTAATGATGAAAAATTAAACATAAACTGGCAAACTTTAAGAATTCCCCTAGGAGAGGATATATTAACTCTAAAAGAACGACCAGGTTTTTTAAGATTGTATGGTCATGAATCCTTGAGAAGTCACCATACCCAGGCCTTAATCGCCAGGAGGTGGCAGTCATTTAAGTTTACTGCACAAACCAGCATTGAGTTTGAGCCTGATACATATCAACAGATGGCTGGACTTGTATGTATGTACGATACTGAGAATTACTACTATCTTAGGGTTTCATGTAATGACATTGGTGAAAAGGTACTTGGAATTATGAAAGCAGAAAATAATGCATATAGTGAGCCTGTTGGAGGAATATCTGAAACAAATATTACTGGATGGGGAGCTATTCATTTACGAGTGGATGTAGAATATGACCGTATGCAGTTTTCATATTCAAAGGATGGAGTTAATTGGGACAACATAGGCAGGGTACTTGATGCTTCCATACTATCGGATGAAACCTGTAGAAATGGATTGTTTACTGGTGCTTTTGTAGGACTGTGCTGCCAGGACTTTTCAGGAAGAGGGCAGCGTGCAGATTTTGATTATTTTGATTATATTGAACACTAAATTACGAGGAGTGGTTTATTATGCAGTTAATGGGTGATAGTATTTCCATTTTGGGAGGTCGGTTTGGTATTGCGTTTGATCCTGCTAAAAAGAGTGCAAACCTAATAAGGCACGATGCACATCCAGGGCTTCCATTTGAAATAGCTGTTGGTTTTGATTTAAATGGTAACCGTTCCCATTTACCATTAAGTAGTGAAGGTAAAACATTTGAGTTTTGTGATTTTGATACCACTGCTACTTCCATGCGTATGATAGGAATTGACCCGGTATCTGGCATAAGAGTTGCCATAAGAGTTATGATTCCATTTCGACCGAGGGATATTCAATTTTCAGTGACACCTGCAATATTTTTGGATGTTGAGTGTGAAAGAATTCTAAATTCCTATAGGTGGGATAGAATGGAGAATAGGGATAAGAGCATAAGTGGCAGATTCTTTATTGAATTTAAAAATGTATTAGGCTCTAATATATTTAAATATACTCCACAGTTTGATAAAAACAGAATTAAGATTGAGTACCAGTCACCCTATCGTGATCTAAAGCTCCAGCCTAAAAAATATATGGATAGTGTTAATTATTTGGAGGTTATAAATGGTTCATTGGAGGGCAGACGTATATTTGGAGATTTTAGTTTGCTTCCAGGAGAAAAGTCAATGCCTATACAGTCAGCTTTAGTTAATTATGACGAACCTGTACTTCAAGTTCTTGGGGAGAAGGTAGAATTTAAATATCATCAGTATTTTAAGAATATTGACGAGGTATCAAAATGGGCAAGGAAAAATAGAGAATTGATTGAGGAAAACTCAAAAAAAGTAGATGGTATATTTGATTCCCACACTATGGGACAGGCATTTAGACATTTAATGCTTCAGACTCTCCATACATGGCTAGGAAACACCTGGTTTACTGTTTGCTCCAATGGACAGGATTGGTTCAGCTGCTGGGAGGGTAACTGTTACTTTCATTCAACAGTTGATGTGGAATATACTCAGACACCATTTTATCTTACCCTTTGGCCTGAATTGCTAGAGTTATTGTTAGATGAGTGGTGCTATTATGGTAAGCCAGGAACAATAATCAAGGGACTTGAGAAAAAGGGAAAAGGAACAGTAGTGATGTCCCATGACATGGGCGAGTTTACCATGTGTGATAGACAAATATATCCACACGAAATGCCCGTTGAAGAAAACACAAATTATATTTTAATGATGTTTGCTCACTATTTACGTACTGGGAAAACTCAGCTTATACATAAGCATAAGGATTTGTTACGTCAACTTGTGGATTTTATACTTGCATGTGACAGCACAGGTAATGGAATACCAGATTTAGGTACTGCAAATACGGTTGATGATGGCTCTCCAGCTGTGCAATATTGTTCAGAGCAAATTTATTTAGGAGTAAAAGCAATGGCTGCAGTAGAAGCAGGAATGAATATGCTCCTATTAACTGGTGATTATGGACTTGAAAAATATCAACTGTTTGTTGATAGGGCAGTTAAGACAATTGAGGAACAAGGATGGGACAAGGATCATTATGTAGTAACAACAATGAAAACCCTGGATGGTTTATTTGATTCATGGAGTAATAAGCCTGTAAGTGGTGAAGCTGAAGGCTGGGATGCATATCATATATATACTACAAATGGTTTGACATTACTAGATATGTGTGGATATAAGACAGGGCTTAATGAGGAACATTTAAGATTTGATCTTGAAACTGCTTTAGAAAAAACTGAATTAAAATATGGAAGCTCCCACTCCTCATATAGGAAGGAACAGATTGCAGGACATCCATCCAAAATAGGTTGGATTTCTATGAACATGCTCAGGGACATTTCAGCAGCCTATCATGGGCTGGACTTTTTTAGAATGATAGATAGCTATTGGGATTGGCAGTTAGTTTCAAATACCCAGGAGTATATTGGATTTCATGAAACTTTCTATGGAAATACATTGTGCTTTTATCCAAGAGGTATAGCTTGTTTTGGATATTTAGACGCTGTAGTGGGATTTAAATTTAGTCCAATACTTAAGCAAAGGTATTTTGCTCCAATAAGAAGCAATGTTAAAGTGCCTCTTCTGTTATTTGCTGATTGGAAGCTTGGAACTGTCCCAATTGTTACAACCGGGCTTAAGGATGGAAAAATTGTTTATAGAGTGGATGAGTTGGCGGTATAATGCTGTTTAAATAATATTTCAATGGGGGCATTAGTGCCCTCCCCATTTTATTTAGAAACAACCTTTGTTTTAGAAATCTTGTCATGAATGCTTAAGTGTTCCTTATTATTAATCATCATTGCAAATGAGACAAACATTACCCAGGGTAAACTTAGTATATACCATAATATTAAAAATAATGTGCTACTGCTTCCTTCTGCAATTATTTTATCAAGAAGGCTAGTATTTGATAAAATCAAAAGAATCCAAAGATTAATTCTTTCAATAAAAATTTTCCCAAACACTTCACGATTAAGTAAAGTTAAAAGATCAACCTTTTCATTATGATCTTTAACAATTACAATATTCATTATTTTTTTCCCAATAGTTTGCCCCTTAAATATGAAATTTGAAAATAGTAAAGAGTAAAAAGCTAAAAATAAACTAGTATTAATGTTATTTTTAATCTGAGACATTGTATTATTGGAAACGTTTTCTGTAGAAAAAAGTACCTTAAATAGTAATATTAGTAAGTATACTATTATAGAATCAATAAAAAATGCAAGAATTCTATTTGAAACTTTAGCGGGATTATCCAAATTTCCACTTTTAATCTGCATGTATATCACCTCAGGGCATATTATAACATTTTTAATGAATAGTTTAAATACTTTGAAACTAAAAGGATTTGAATAATATTCATGAATTCAGGTGATGCCCAAGAGGTAGAGGCTAACAGTGTTAGCCTGCAAAGACACCGGGTATCTAAGGTATGTTTGATTGAATTTGGATAATAGCAGGCTTTACACACTGTTCGCCCCTGCTGTGGTAGCGATAGAAAAGATTAAAATAAATATTCAAAAAATTAAGATTTATTTATACACATGAATTGACATAAGACTATGGTTGTAGTAAAATTTATTATAAAGAAAACGTTTGCTATAAAAATTTCTGACTTGAATAATTTTATATTAAGTAGGTCAGGTTTTTATAGCAACAAACCAAATGTCTTTAATATTAAAAACCAAT
>JBEQBT010000127.1:0-1244 GCA_041639705.1 Clostridiaceae bacterium
CAGGTTGTAAATGCAATTAAAAAAATGGGATATAAGGATGTGGTGGAAGCTGCACTTGGAGCTGATATTGTAGCATATAATGAAGCCTTGGAGTTTGTAGAAAGGGTTGGAAAACAAGGGGAAGTTTGTATGATGACATCATGCTGCCCTGCATTTGTTGCCCACGTGAAAAAGAGCTTCAGTGACCTTTCCATTCATATTTCCACAATGGTATCCCCTATGATTGCAGTATCCAGATTCATAAGGAAAACAGATCCTAATTCAGTTATAGTATTTATTGGGCCATGTACTGCAAAAAAGGAAGAGGCAAGGCAAAAGGATATAAGTGATGCAGTAGATTATGTAATGACATTTGAAGAATTGGAAGCAATGATTGATGCATATGGCATTGTGGTTGATGAATGTGAAAATGATTCCCTGGATAATGCATCCAGTTTCGGCAGGACATTTGCCAGATCTGGTGGGGTTAGGGAAGCCGTTGAGCAAGTGTTAAAGGAGGAAGGAATAGATAACATATCCTTTAACCCTATTTCTTGCAGCGGTATTGATGAAATAAACAAAGCACTGCGTATGCTAAAGAGCGGAAGAAATACATTTAACTTTATTGAAGGAATGGCATGTCCTGGCGGGTGTATAGGAGGAGCAGCATCCCTGTCCCATGAACTGAAGGATCAAAAACTGGTGGATAAGTATGCAGGACTTGCACTTGAGAGAAATGTGAAGGATGCTATAAGGTCACTGGATTTGGAAGGAATAGAATTACACAGACATTAAAGAAGGGGTTATCTCAAGCTGTTTTTGCACATAATACACATAATATTGTAATATTGTAATATTGGGACGCATACTAACTGTTCCTATCACTGAATATATTATCCTTAACAAGGAACCACAAGGAAATGGGACATATACTAAATATTTTTTAGTACTGAATATAACTTCCATTCTTAGGAAACCATATGAATAATTAAACTTTGAATGGAGGTCTTCATATGCCAAGAAGAGCAAGAGAAAAGACAAAGGAGTCTATATTTCATATTATGGCAAGAAGTATAAGCGAGGTTGACCTATTTAAGGGTAAGGATGATAAGCTTAAGTATCTCTCCCTTGTAAAGAAGTATCAAAAGCTCTATAAGTTCAGAGTGTATGGTTACTGCTTAATGGATAACCATGTGCATATGATAATAGATGCAAATGGAGCAGACATATCAGATGTTATGCACAGCATAAACTTCTCCTATGCC
>JBEQBT010000127.1:1254-9368 GCA_041639705.1 Clostridiaceae bacterium
ACATGGACACCTTTTTCAAGATAGATTCAGGAGTGAAATGGTGAATGATGAAAATTACCTAATAGCCCTATCTGCCTATATTCACAATAACCCAACAGCTATAAAAAAATATGAGGACTGCCCTGAGAAGTATGAATTCTCAAGCCTTTCAGTGTATCTAGGATTGAAACAGGACCCATATGAATTAGTTGAAGATGGCTTCATAATGGGTATGTTTAGTAATAATCCAAAGACAGCAAGGGAAAAGTACATGAAACTAGTGTACATGTGTAATGATGAAAAAATGTTAGAGAATATTGAATTCACAAATGAAGAAACAGAGTATAGAAGTCAGAGATGGATGCTCATAAGAAACATTAAGGCAGATGAAATAATTAAATTTATTATGGCGAAAATGGGGGTATCTAAAATAAAACTTCACAGCAAGCACTGTAAAGGTGTGGTAGAAGCAAAGGCACTGCTTGTATTTATGATGAGAAGTTTAGGCAATTATAAATGCAGTAGTATATGCATGGTGCTAGGCAATATAACACAAGGGAGGGTCTCTATGCTCAGCAGTCTTGGGATTAAACTTATTGATGAGGAAAGGTATAGAGGTATAGTAGAGGAATTCATGAACTGTTATGCAGCTTAGGCGTAAAGTAGTAGCTAATAATTGTTGAATTAAGATACATTAAAAATTAAAAAGTGAAATTTTTAAAAGCTAACGGAAATTTATTAATATTTTTGGATAAAAAGTGGACAAGCTGAGGAATTTAGGCAACAAAGTTATATTAAGTAAAGCAAAACCATCATTATAGACTGTATATAATTTAAATGAACTAAGATTACGATATTATAATAGAGTTATAGACTATGAAATACACTTAGTAATCGTCCCAAGATTCGGAGCATTATTGCTTAAAAGTTCCTTACCACATTGAATGCAAAATTTTGCATTATCCTGATTACTACTTCCACAATTAGTGCAATTCATGATTAAGAAATATCCATTCTTGATATATTTTTGAAAACACAGGGTAAAGAATATTATAATTTTGTGTTCAAAATATAAATTAATTAGCATTATTTTTAAATGCATTTTAAAAATTAGTGTTCAGCAAAAATGATAATATTCAGTAATATTCCCACATTTTTCACATCATATTTTAAATTATAATTGTCAATTTATTAAAATCAAATTATTTACATAATTGTAACAAAAATAAATGCACAATGTGATATAAAGAAAAGGTTATCTAAAGTATAATACAATGGTAAATTTCTTATATTTTGTATAAAATGTAAGTGTAGTATAAAATATTAGACAAGGAGGGAATTCTTATGGAATTTTTAGAATTAGCTAAGAAACGCTGCTCTATACGTAAATATGAAACTAGAAAAGTAGAAGAAGAGAAGCTGTTAAGGATATTAGAGGCTGGGCGAGTTGCGCCAACAGCAGCAAACTTTCAGCCACAGCATATGATAGTAGTTAAATCACAGGTGGGTTTGGATAAACTTAGAAAATGTGCAAATACTTATGGTGCACCACTTGCTATTATTGTATGTGGAGACCATTCAACCAGCTGGAAGAGACGATTTGATGGTAAGGATTCACTTGATGTTGATGTAAGCATAGTTACATCTCATATGATGCTTCAAGCCACAGAATTAGGTCTTGGTACAGTATGGATAGGAGCCTTTGATCCTGTTATAATCAAAAAAGAGTTCAACATTCCTGAAATTATAGAACCAATTGATATATTACTTATAGGATATCCAGATGTAGAACTAGCTTCGCCTAAAAGACATGATACTGATAGAAAGTTACTAGTGGATATGGTGCATTATGAAAAATACTAATACAGGAGGAATTAATATGTCACAATTGCTTAAACCACTTGAAGTAGGTAAGCTAACACTTTCAAATCGTCTGGTTATGCCTCCAATGGCTACATCAAAGGCTGAATCAGATGGGAAGATAAGCCGTGGAATCCTAGATTACTATAATGAGAAGTCCAAGGGTGGATATATTTCACTAATTATAATAGAACATAGCTTTATTAAGCAGGATGGAAAAGCAAGTAACCAGCAGCTTTCCGTGGCAGATGATAGTGTGGTGGAAGGACTAAAGGAGCTTGCAAATATTATTCACAGCAATGTGACTAAGGCAGTGATGCAAATTAATCATGCTGGAAGTGCAACAAGTAATGAGATCACAGGAAGTGAACCAGTTGGTCCCTCAGCTGTAGCTAATCCACGAAAAGGGACTGTTCCACATGAACTTTCTGTAAAGGAAATTGAGGATATAGTCAAAGCCTTTAAGGACGCAGCAAGACGTGTAAAGGAAGCAGGCTTTGATGGGGTAGAAATTCATTCAGCCCACGGATATCTATTAAATCAATTTTTTTCTCCACTTTCAAATAGGAGAACAGATGAATATGGTGGCGACATACTTAAACGTATTAGAATACATATTGAAGTAATTAAAGCAGTACGTGAAGTTGTAGGTGAAGACTTCCCAATTCTTTTAAGATTAGGTGCATCTGATTATATGGAGGGGGGAAGTACCATTGATGATAGCAAAATCGCTGCTAAGGAATTTGAAAAGGCTGGAGTTAACATAATTGATATATCTGGAGGTTTTTGTGGATATATTGTGTCGGGTTTAACTGGTCAAGGTTACTTTTCATCACTTACTCAGACTATTAAACAGGTTGTGTCCATTCCAGTTATACTAACTGGTGGAGTAACAGAAGCCCAAGCTGCAGAGGAGTTGCTAATCGAAGGAAAAGCAGATCTTATTGGTGTAGGAAGAGCAATACTCCATGACTCTATGTGGGCGAAAAAGGCTGTAGAAGCTTTGAAATAAGTAATACAGGGTGATTCTAATTTCCTCATCTTGTGAAAGATGATAAATTTAGAATGATAAATCACCATACATGCTTTATTTGTCTCTCACTTCTATATGTGAGAGGTATACTTTTGTAGAGATAATTTTCTTATAAAATTTGCAGAAAGACTATTTGAGGTTGAATGAGTCTATGAAAAAACCTTTTAGCATTGATAATCATAGCATATATCAATATGCAAGCATTGGAGTAAGTATATACCCAGAATCAGGGTTAGACGCAGATGCTCTATTAAACAGTGCCATAATATGATGTATGGGGTAAAAGAAAAGAATAAAAAGAGTAAAAAGTAGAACTAATAGGTGTGTTAATAACAACATATATAACACATTTTCTGAGGGTATAGCTTAAGTTGCATATTAACAAGGTGCTAGAATCATAAATTTTTTAAATAGTTTATGATTCTGGCACCTTTATATTTACATGTCAGTTTTATCTGGATGTTTGTTAGTTCTAACACGGGCAGACGCCGCAATTTCAGCAGGATTTCTATCCTTATAACCGTTCTTTGCATTTCGACTATCCCTGCTGTTATCAATCATACTCTGATTTTTTGAAGCTTCACTATCAAGACCTTTGTTTTTTTCCATAAGTACACCTCCTGCATTTATATTTCTCAATTTCTTATAGAATATTCAAATAATCCTGATAACCCATTAGACTTGACCTTAGGCTCAGAATTTCCAAGTGCTGTCGCACATAATAAATGATGCTAAAGTATTAAGCTTTAAAAATAAACTATTCTAGTTTATCGCCTTTTAGTATTTTTTTTATTATGCTAAAATCTATTTAGGCAATATGAAATTTATTACAGAAAGGTTGATATTATGCCTCTGATTAATTATAAAGACCAATGCTTTGAATATGAAATAGTTAAAAAGAAAAATAGAAATATAGGAATTCGTATAACCCCAGATGGAAGGGTTAGGGTTACTTCCCCATCCTTCATTGAGGATAGCTATATTCATGGGGTTGTATATAAAAGGGCAGATTGGATTTTATCAAAGTTAAAACTCATAGGGGAAATGGACAAAGGTGTACTTAACAGGCGATATTCTAGAGGAGATAGTATTATTTATCTTGGAGAGGAATATAAACTTAAAGTTATAGAAGAAGTTGAAGTAGAGGGCAGGATAAGGCTAAAGGGTGAGGAGTTTGAAGTTCATGTAGACCCTGAATTGGATGAGGAAGAAAGGGAAAAATCCATTAGAGATGGACTTACTGAATGGTATAAGCATGAGGCATTCAACAAGTTTAAGGAGAGAACAAGGTTCTATTCTGAAATTCTTAAGCTTTATCCCATTAATATAAGGGTAAAGGAGCAGAAGAGCATATGGGGAAGCTGTTCAAGTAAAGATAACATTAACTTTAACTGGAAGTTGATAATGGCTCCTTTAACTGTACTTGATTATATAGTTGTACATGAACTTTGCCACTTGAAACATAGGGATCATTCTAAAAATTTTTGGGGTTTAGTGGAACAAATCATGCCAGACTATAAAAAAAGTAAGCAGTGGCTTAAGGAAAATGGTAGAAATCTTAGAGTTTGATAATTAATATTTGGTGTTATTGACACTTAGTATAGTATGATATAAACAAAACATAAATTAATATTGAACAATTAAGAGGAGGGATTAAGGTGAAGTTGAGGAATTCAGACAGATTTTTAGCTGCATTTAACAGAATAGAAGCATACTTGAAGGAAGAAGGAGATGCACCAAAATATGAGAGTTTTTCAAGATCCCTTAATATGGCTATTAAAAATAGTCCTATGATTAAGAATTTCAAGGAAGACTTGGAGAAGTTCTCAAACCTAAGAAATATTATAATTCATGAAGAAGTAAGGCCTAATTTTATAATTGCAGAACCACATATAGAAATAGTTGAAAGAATAGAAAAAATCGCAGAAATATTAGAAAGACCTCAAAGGGTTATACCTCAATTTAGTAGAGAAGTTAAAAAGGTTGGCCTATATGATAATATTGCAGTGCCTCTAAGGCTTATCAGGAATGGATTTTCACAATTCCCCGTCTATAACAATGGGAAATTCATAGGACTTTTAACTGATAAATGTATTGCAAAATGGCTAGCAAATTCTGTACATGAGGACATCCTATCTATACATGAAGTTAGGGTGGGAGAAGTATTAAAATTTGATTTTAGTAATGGTAGGAATGTTAGGTTTATAGATAAGGAAGCAACTATATATAATGCATTAAGCATATTTTCTGAATATAGAAATATGAATATACAGGTTGAAGCCATATTAATTACCCCCAATGGAAAAGTAGATGAAAATTTGCTTGGAATTATAACTCCAAGAGATTTGGTGGAGATTTCTGAGGACTAAGGATGCCTTCAACTTGGGAAAAGTTTTTCTCTCTTTAGCAGATAAGATTTTACAAAAATCCTTTGAAAAAATATCTTAAATTTTATATTGACAAATATCTAAAATGGAATTAAAATGAATCTTGTTAAATAATTATGCATGGATTTTACTTTTGTATATTTCTTAGAAGAATATGTAGTGAACTCGTTCAGCTAAAGCTGAACATTGAGACTTCGGTGGGGGACTCTACCCCACCGAAGCAGAAAAGTAGAACTCCCACTTATAGAAGTGGGAGTCTTAAAATTTGAATAAAATTGACCAATCAAGGAGAACTGCAGGATTATCTTCTTGTAATGGACGAATAATATACAATATATTATGCATATATATACATTGATAAAATCCTATTTACAAATACATTTGAAGGGGGTGAGAGAAGGGTGTATAGTTTATCATTTTTTGAAGCAATAGAAAAATGTGCTAATGGTGATGGTTTCATTAGAGGTGATAAGTTTAGAGATGGAGTTTATGTAAAAAAGCAAGGTGAAACTCTAATAGCAATTGATGCATTTAATTCAAATAAAGTCATTGGTAACTTTTTCATAAGCACAGAAATTATGGCTCAAAAATATAAGTTATTTGATTGCGTATTAGTTGAAGAATTACAAAATGACAAGGGTAAGCTGGTTTTCCTTCACAATAAAGCCTCCTGAATTTATAACAGAAATAAAAATATTGTTAGTGAAATAAACTAGCCTTTTAAGTAATTAAGAACTATAAATTACTTAAAAGGCTAGTTTTAATTTTGGGATTTTTAACCTAATGCACAAGAAGTCCTCCATCCTCTAAGTTGGAGGATGAATTGATGACCCTTGAGGAATACCTAAACTTGTGCTACCTTAGGTATATGATAGTTCTTTGACAACTAGATATATTAGGTTGTATAGAGAAACCGATAAACTCTAAATGCGAAAACCAAGCAATGAGTTTTTCCTTCTATACGTAAAATATCTAAGGTACTAAAGAAACCGACATTATCGGCATCTAGGGCAGGGACTGCCCGAAGTTACGCTTGAGGAGACTGAGGTTACGAAGTCGTGGAGTCAAGAAGCCACCACTTCTAAAGTGGTGAGTAGTTCACTAATAAAATAAATAACCTGTGTGATGTATATACTATTATAAATCATATTTTGATATCTGTTGGATAATAAATATTGATAGAAAAAATTTATTATAAGATATAGAAAATTATACTAAAACATATTATAATATAAATGAGGTGATTACATGGAAAAAGTAATTATTATCGGTGGAGGTATTGCAGGTCTCACAGCAGCTGAAACCATAAGGAAAAGTAATAGTGAGGTTAAAGTTTCCATCATAACTGACGAAGATTACTACCCCTACAGTAGGATTAAACTTAGTAAATATATTAATTCAGATATTAATTTTGATGATCTGTATATACATAAGCAAAGCTGGTATGATGATATGAATATAGACATCATACCTTCAAGGAAGGTTGAAAAAATTGATTCCACAAACAAAGAAGTAAAGCTGGACAATGGAGATACATTAAACTATGATAAATTAATAATTGCAATTGGAGGATATAATTTTGTTCCACCATTTCCAAATGTAAATTTAAAAGGGGTATTTAGTGTTAGAAATATCCATGATATTAAACAGATTCAAGACCATATAAGAGAGAATAAAGTTAAAAACATTGGAATAATTGGAGGAGGGCTTCTTGGAATAGAGGCAGCATGGGGACTAAAGTCCAATGGAGACTATAATATTTCCATAATCGAGACTGCTCCAAGACTTTTACCAAGACAGTTAGATGAAGAAGGCTCTCTAATACTGGAAAAATTAATAAATGATAATGGCATTACAGTTTACAAGGGAGATGGAGTAAAAGAAATAAGTGGAGAAGGACTTGTTAGTGGAATAGCACTGAACAGTGGAGCTACAGTAGAAGCTGAGTTGGTTATTGTTTCCACAGGTATAAGGAGTAATCTATCCCTTGCAAAGGAAATAGATATTCCTACAAACAGAGGAATAGTTGTTGATAAATATATGAAAACAAACAGTGATGATATTTTTGCAGCAGGTGACTGTGCTGAATATAATGGAATGGTATATGGGATTTGGCCTGTTGCTACAGAACAAGGAAAAATAGCTGGACTAAATGCCATAGGTATAAATGAGGAGTATAAGGAAATAGTTCCATCTAATATGCTTCAGGTAATGGGAGTTAATGTATTTCAGGCAGGAGATATTAGTGAAAGCAACAGGACTGTAAAGTATGATAATGGACTTTATGCAAAGCTATTTTTTAAGGACAACTCCATTTGGGGAGCAATATTGATTGGAGACACTAAAAAAGGATTTGCACTAAAAAGGGCTATAGAAGAAAAAAGAGATTTTAGCAGAGAAATATCTAGTGATATTAATCTGTTATCTATAATATAGGCAATTGCCTAAATGATTTAAGGAGGAATAATATGGATAAGTATGTTTGCACAGCATGTGGTTATGTTTATGACCCAGAACTAGGTGATCCAGACAGTGGAGTAGCACCAGGAACAAAATTTGAGGATATTCCAGAGGATTGGGTTTGCCCACTTTGCGGAGTATCAAAAGCTGACTTCGAGAAGATGTAATCATATATTAAGCAGCAAAAGACCAGGTAAGAGGGAAGTAAAACCCTTCTACCTGGTCTTTTAAATTTCTAATGCAACAACTTTTATTGCAATAATATGTTCTTTTAAAAAAGTAAAAATAAATACTATACAGTAGTTGACATTTAACCCTCAAATTGAGTAGAATTGTGTATATAGTATATGCTTTTGGAATATATATTTATCATCATTATTAATTTTATTCACATT
>JBEQBT010000128.1:0-9324 GCA_041639705.1 Clostridiaceae bacterium
GTCCACATCGACAGGGCATCGACAGTTATGGCGATATCTGCATCAATAGTGGGAATCACATGTTACCAAAATGCCCAAAGCCGATGTGGGCATCGGCCGCTACGGTGAACCCTCGGTTTCATGAACCCCAAAAAACTTACGACGCATTCCCACAAAATTGTATAGCATACTGCATAATCAAAAATACAAAGGGCTGCGCTTTAAAAGCACAACCCTTTGTAATCTCATGTGGCTGGCACCAATGGTTGAACTGTAGTGGTCGATGCCCACATCGACAGGGCATCGACAGTTACGGCGATATCTGCATCAATAGTGGGAATCACATGTTACCAAAATGCCCAAAGCCGATGTGGGCATCGGCCACTACGCTGTGGATCACACCTTACGATGCATAACCACATAATTGTATAATTTAAAACAATTCAAAAAATACAAAGGGCTGTACTATAGAAAGTACATCCCCTTTGTATTTATATATCCTCTTCAGTTAATACCTCAATCCCATTATCTAATAATAGTTGTGCAGTAACTCCATTTCCTCTGATTTGAGTCTTGTCAAAATTACCATTATATACATTTCCACATCCACATGAGGGACTTCTTGATTTTAGAATAGCCTTTTTACAACCAAGTGCTTGAGCAATTTTTAGAGTTTCCTCTGCACCTTTCATAAAATACTCGGTTACATCCTCCCCCTGATTATTAAATACTTTACCACTGTCATTAATAACATCCTCAGCTGTTCCTTTACAAATTTCAGCAGGGTGCCTTGGAGTAGTAAGTCCTCCCAGTTGTTCTGGACAAACTAGTTGGGCATCTCCTTTTTTTAAAAGGGAATAGACTTTTTCATTAAAGTTGCTTCCACCACTGTATTTACAGTTTACTCCACATAAGCATGCACTTATTAGAATCATTTTATCACCTATTTCTTCATTTCAACTATGGTTACACCATTTCCACCTTCACCAAATTCTCCAGTTCTTATACTTTTTACATAATGATGTTTTTTTAGTGAGGATTGTATTCCTTCCCTTAACATTCCTGTCCCCTTACCGTGGATAATTGTAACCTGTTCTAGACCTGCTAAAAATACATCATCTAAGTATTTGTCAATGTTATACATTGCTTCATCTACATTCTGTCCCCTTAAGTCAATTGATGATGCCACATTTATTGATTTTTGCTTTGCTATTTGTGCTGCTCCAGTTTTATGGGTTTCCTTTTTCTTTCTAGTATCCTTCATTAATTTATTTATAGGAACGTTTATTTTTATTATACCTACCTGTACCATAACTTCCTTTTTAGAGTCAGGTTCAGAAATTACAACAGCCTTTTGTGAAAGAGTTGTAACATAAACCTCATCCCCAATCTTTACACTTTCAACGGTCACCATTCCCTCCTGATATTCAAGTGTGTCAACCTCATTAACAACCATGTTGTCCAGCTTATCCTTAAGTTTTTTCCTTGCTTCCTCTGCTTCCTGCATTGTGGCAGAATCTATTGCCTTCATCCTTAGTTCATTTAATTCTCTAAGTATAAAATCAGATTCTTCCTTAGCCCTTTTTACTATTTTTTTAGCATCCTCCTGTGCTTGTTTTATAAGCTTATCCCTCTGGGCTTCTAGCCTATATTTTCTCTCTGATAGTTCTTTTCTAATCTCAGAAGCCTCACGTCTTGCTATTTGGGCTTCATCTAACTCTCTTTCCACAAGAGAAGTCTTGTTCTGAAGATTTTGAATAACATCCTCAAATTTTGCAGCATCCTTTGAAACCATTTCCCTTGCTGTATTTATTACTTTATCATTTAGTCCAAGTCTTTTTGATATTTCAAATGCATTAGACTTTCCTGGAATTCCAGTAAGGAGCTTATAGGTTGGCCTTAAGGTTTCAACATTGAATTCAACGCTTGCGTTTTCAAAGCCTGACCTTTCCATTGCAAAAACCTTTATTTCACTATAATGTGTTGTACCTATAACTCTGGCCCCTGCCTCGTAAAAGCTTTTAAGCAATGACATTGCAAGTGCAGCACCTTCCGTTGGGTCTGTACCTGCACCTAGTTCATCCACTAATACTAGAGATCTATTGTCGACATTTTTAATAATATCCACAATATTAGTCATATGGGAGGAGAAGGTTGAAAGACTCTGTTCTATACTTTGCTCATCCCCAATATCCGCAAACACCTTGTTGAATATAGACACTTGAGATGATTCCCTTGCTGGTATTCCAAGGCCAGCCATTGCCATAAGTGTTAGAAGTCCTGCAGTTTTTAAGGTTACAGTCTTTCCACCTGTATTAGGTCCTGTTATAACAAGTGCGTTATAGGTTTCGCCAAGTCTTATGTCTATTGGTACAACATCATCCTTATTTATCAAAGGATGTCTTGCTGCCCTGATATTTATAACACCCCTATCGTTCACTAATGGTACGTTTGCATTTATATCAAGTCCAAACTTAGCCTTTGCCATGAGAAAATCAACATATGCGAGACTTTGGTTGTTTACTTCAAGATAGTCCCTGTTGTCATCTACCTTAGCAGTTAGTTCTGCTAGTATTCTCTCAATTTCATCCTTTTCCTTAAGTAAAAGCTCCTTTAATTCATTATTAAGTTCAACCACAGCCATTGGCTCAATAAATAGTGTTGAACCACTGGAGGATTGATCATGGACAAGTCCTGGAACGCTGCCCTTGCATTCAGATTTTACAGGTATTACATATCTATCTCCCCTGAGAGTTACAATTGGATCCTGAAGATACTTTGAATAGGTTTGAACCATCGAATTAAGCTTATCCTTAATTCTACCATTTTTCTCTTTAATGGCTCTTCTTAAACCATATAGCTTTGCACTTGCCCTGTCGGAAATTTCATTTTCCCCTATAATTGCTGTTTCAATTGCCTCTTCAAGTGGCTTAATTGCAATAAGTGAATCAACTATACCATATATTATTGGATAAAGCTCCCCCTTTGAACCGTCCTTCATAAAGCTCTTAAGCCTTCTTGAGCATCTTAAAATATCACATACAGCAAGAAGCTCAACAGGCATAAGTGTAAAGCCAACCTTTGCTTTTCTAATTATTTCTCCAATATCCTTTATTCCTTCAAGTGGCAGGCTTCCCCACTTAAGTACAATCTCATAGGCTTCATTGGTTTCATTAAGCCTTTCTCTAACCTCTGTAATACTTGTTGATGGTGTAAGCTCTAAGCACATTCTCTTACCCATTGATGACTGTGTATATGAGCTAAGCATATTTATTATTTTCCCATATTCCAATACCCTAAAGGTTTTTTCATTCATTTATTCCCCATCCTTTCTACTCCACTCCTCTATTGAAGTGTCCCTTTGTAATACTTCCCTGAAGAGCTTCTATTAGCATTTCTCCATCCTCTGACATATTAAAGTTTCCTCTTATTCCTTCTTCAATTCCTGTCTTATATGCTCTTACAGCCATTGCTGCATCCTCAGCATTTTCATCAAGAAAATTCAATAGCAAATAGTCAGTATTTAGACTGGTTATTTCTCTAATATGTTCAATTGTACATTGTACCTTTGAATTATAAATATGGCTTCTACACTGCCAATCCGTTGCTGCAAGGAATTTTTCTCCCATTCTATCTGTAATATAATTTATTTCATTATTGCATAGGGTTGGACATCCTTCCTTCCCATGACCAAGACCACTGCCCAGTATACAATTTCTATTAACCATTAGCTTTATTCTTCCATGTACCATTACTAATGTGGTCTTATCAGTTTTAGAAATCAAATCCCTAAGCTGGTTAAGATTAAGCTCAGTCGATAGGAAGCATCCACTATTTTCAAATGTGTCACATGCAATTGAATTGAAAATATTTATGCCCTTATCAAGGTAAACTGAAAAATTTTCATTTTTTAAGAAGTCATACACTCCCAAATTGCCGCAAAGTGCCCTGTCAATTCCAATACTTTTGTATTTTAATAGGTCACCTTTTAGCTTATCAAATTCTTCCATCACTATTTCTGGAATCCATGGATAAACTAATGCCCTTCCATTTGAATATTTTATAACATCCTCAAGGGTTCCAGAATTGATTCTGAGCTTATCTCCTCCAAAGAACACCACATCACAGCCTGCGTCAATAGAGACCTTTGCAATATCTAGCCTGCCTGTTGTGACTGCTATTTTGGGAGTTGTTCTTCCTTTTTTGACTTTAAAACTTACTTGCACTTTTAATTGTTCATGTTTATTTTGCAATTCATCCTGAAGAGCTTCTATAGCTTTCCTTCTTAAGCTGTTTATCTTAGACACTGGAATTACTATATCCTTGTCTATTTCAATATTCAAATTCTCAAAGTAAAAGGGAGTATCTCCAGTTTTAGATAAGGAATCCCTTACCTTCTCCTCTGAGGTTGGAGTTTTAATTGCAATTTCAGGATCATCTCCCTTGACTTCAACATATTGCCCAATAGGTGCTTGAAGACTTAATGTAATATTACTTCCCTTTACCGCCCAGAAGCTGCCTTTTAGAGGTGTTTTTAATATATTCTTTCCCTTAAAGCTCTCTTCCGCTTCCTTTACCAGCTTAATATCAAGGGACTTATAGACTACATCTCCCTTTTGAGCACCTTCCAAATATATCTCTGCAATTTCTCCATTATTTGCTGTTTCTACATTCTTTCCATTAACCTTAATAGATGCTACTGGTGCTCCTGTTTGCTTATAGAATAATTCCACACCATCTCCAACATTAAGTGGTTTCTCAAGCTTTATGGTGACAAATTTTCCTCTTGAGGATATTACTAATCCAAGATAGGTTCCCCAGTTTTTAGGTCTCTCAGGACTCATCATATCTCTTCCTTGTTTTCCCAGGAAATATCCAGATGTAAACCCACCCCTGTTAAATACCTGGGTAACCTTTTCATAGTCACAAGGCTTACTATTTCCATCTATTGCTCTTCTATATGAGGAAATTACAGTTGCCACATACTCAGGTTTTTTCATTCTTCCTTCTATTTTAAGTGAGTCCACACCTATATCAATTATATCCTGAACAAAATCAAGGGTTGCAAGATCCTTTGGGCTTAAAAAATATGCCTTTTCCCCCTTATCATTTATGGTGTACTGCATTCTGCAGGGCTGGGCACACTTTCCCCTGTTTCCGCTTCTTCCACCCAACATACTGCTAAACAGGCACTGGCCAGAAAAGCTTATACACATTGCCCCATGAACAAATACCTCTATTTCAGCTTTAGTGTTTTCTTTTATATATTTTATTTCCTTTATGCTTAATTCTCTGGACAATACTACCCTTTTAACACCCATATTATATAGTAGGTTTACACCCTCAAGATTATGTACTGTCATTTGTGTACTGCCGTGTACTTCCATATCTGGTAGTTGCTCTCTTAGGGCCTTAAGGAACCCAATGTCCTGTACAAGAATAGCATCTACTCCTATACTATAAAGATAAGCTGCATAGTTAACTGCATCCTTGAATTCTGAATTATTTATAAGGGTGTTTATTGTAACATATATTTTTGCATTATATGCATGGCAAAATCTCACTGCCTCTATCATTTCATTATCATCAAAATTTCCTGCAAACTGTCTAGCTGAAAAAACTTTTCCCCCTACATAAACTGCATTTGCTCCATTTAATATCGCCGCTCTAAGGCTCTCGAACTCCCCAGCCGGTGCTAATAACTCTACCATGTTTATCTCTCCTCTTGTATATTAACTTTAGTTATATATTTCTAAATAATTGTTAAATATATTCAATTATAAATTATACACTAATTCTAACAAAAAAAATAAGTATATATATTTATTTGCATTTACCGCTACGGGTGGATGTAAATTTTTAAACCACACTGTAGTGGCTGATGCCCACATCAGCTGGGGTATCTGCGGTGTAGTGGAAAATTACTTTTGATGCAGGTATCCCCCTGTACGTTTGTCCCCTGTCGATGTGGGCATCGACCACTACGAATTGATGGAAAATTTTGAGCCTCACTGTAGTTTTGAGCCTCACTGTAGTGGCTGATGCCCACATCAGCTGGGGCATCTGCGGTGTAGTGGAAAATCACTTTTGATGCAGGTATCACCCTGTACGTTGATACCATGTCGATGTGGGCATCGACCACTACAATTGATGGAAAATTTTGAGCTTTACTGTAGTGGCATCGACCACTACTAGGCTGCTGCAGCTATGAACTGTGTTCTTGAATAACCAACAATTATTAGTGCAATTGTAATACACATTTCAAGGGAATATTTTATATCATTTTCAATACCAGGGACGTTTTTCATGTATTCATTATGTTTTCCTTCAATGTAGCTTCTTACACTTCTGTTATCCAGACTGTTGTATTCCACAACATTATTCCATGAATTTAAAAGTACCTTTGGGACATCAACCTTTGTATATTTAAATGCTACCTTCCATTCATATTTGAAATGCTCTAGACTACTTATAAACTTGGGATGATTATGAGCATAGCAGAAGAAATCTGTAATGTAATGCATTATTATTCCAAGGTTCATAGAAAACTTTAACACACCTCTTTTTGTAACAGGATATTTAGTGTTTTTCATTTCCTCAATCATATTGCTAACTTGATTAATTGATCTGTTCTTTAGATGCTTCATCCTCAAAAGTTTGGGTGTAAAATCTGGTTTTATAGAGCCATATTTTAACCCTTTTGTGCTTAGAGTGGTTTGCAGCTTATCGTTTATTATTTCGTTTATCTTTCCTGCAATCAATATGTGTGTTGGCCAATGCAATTTAATCACATCCTTAGCTGGTCTATGATTAGTAAATATCTGTATTTCTAAATAGGTTACCAATAATTTAGTTTATGTTAACATTTTTGTTTAGGTTACAATATTCCTTAAAAATTGCCATAATTATATAAATTACCTATTGCTCAGATAAAACAAAAAAACCGGGAAATTAATCCCGGCATTTCTTGTTAGAACCCGTTTTTAACTAAGTCAATGCCTGCTGCGATCTTCTGCAGTATAGCATTTTCAAGTCCATTTAAACAGCATACA
The DNA here is from genome assembly GCA_041639705.1 of Clostridiaceae bacterium. Classification (GTDB taxonomy): domain Bacteria; phylum Bacillota; class Clostridia; order Clostridiales; family Caloramatoraceae; genus JARDZI01. The sequence goes on from JBEQBT010000128.1 coordinate 7,032, forward strand.
GTATCTCTTATAGAATTGTTTGCACTTGTCAAAGCAGCTAAAGTTATTGCTCCATTTGAAGCAGCAGCAACTAAAAGTTGAAGCTTTTTACCTTCAGCACCTACTAATTCTGCAGCACTTGCTTCAAAGAAAGCTGCTGATTCTACCAGCATTTTACCTAAAACTGATGGGTTTGCAATTGTTAATGCAGGAATTCCCATAAAAAAAACCCCCTTTTTAAAGTATTTTATCTTTTCCTGTTATAAAATATGATAAGCCCTCCTATAATGTTACAAAGATTCATCTAATCTATTGCTTTCCTGCAAAACATCCTATACTCTTCCCTTAATAAACACTATGCTCATTAATCTTATAATGAGACATCTTTCTCTCAAATTATCTTAAAGTATGCAACTGAATTGATTACTTGAATATATTATATTGAACAAGATGATAGAAAAAAATTGTATTGCATTGCATTGCCTTATCCTTTTAATGTTAAGTTGGAAGAGGTGGATTATGAAGGATTTAAGTGTTGTAATCAGAGCTAATGAGAATACAGTGATTTCATATGTCAAGACTCTAGAACCGATTCTATCAAGCAGCCATTGTGAATTAATAATAATAAACAATGAAATTGATAGAATGGATATAAAATACAACTATACTCTTTACAAATTTTCTGGCAGCTGCAGTAAATTTAAGGAGTTTTGTTTTTCCTCATCTATAGGAAAAAAAGTAATGATTATTGATGGAAATCTTCAAATAGACTCTAATTTGGTCAATGATGTAATGATGCATATCAAGACATCAGATTTCAATAATATTTCATACAGCTTCAGAAGATTTTTGTCCTCTGATAAACCCGTATATTTTGCTGATACCCAGGTATTTATATATAACCGCGGGATAAAGGGCTTTAACATTGAAAGTCAGATTGTCATTGATGATTTTACATTATTAGATGAGGCTTATATGGAAATTAATTTAAATAGATTTATAGAGGATAAATCCTTTAATGAGCTATACCTCTGGTATAAAAACTTTATACTTAAACATACTCTTGATTTTGAACAGAAGTTTTTTGAATTTATGGAATTTGAGAAAATGAAATTAGAAGAGGTTGATACTGAAGCCATTGAAGATTTATTTATAGCGGGCAATGAGAATCAAACATATTGTGAATATCTTACCATTAGAAAAGAATTAGTAAATAAAAAAATGCTAAACCAAGAGTTTCTTTCTGAAAAAATTAATTCTTTAACCTCATTTGGCAATGCCAAGTACTACTCCTGGCTTGTATATTATATTATTAAAGATAGAAAAGACCTGTTAAAGGTAATATTTACTCTTGATATAAATTTATTGAAATGCATTATTGATTATCTTTTCAGCTATAACAATTTTCTAGAACACCTACATGATTTTATTTTGGAAATAAATTATACAGGTACAGAAGAAAAAATGAAATTTTCTAAAACCAATCTTATGCTTATAAAATCCTACATTGTCCATGCCTCTATGCTTCCTACAGATCCGGATATTAAAAATAAGCTTTTAAAGTTATTTGAGGCTTATTTAAATGTTTATGAAAAATTTTTAGATAGGGAGGAGAGTTTACCCTTTATTTTAGAAGTGTTTTCCGAAAAAAATTTAATAACGAAATTTAATGAAACCTTAAAGTATATGGATCAAGCTGATATAAATAAAGCTGTTGAAATATTGAAATCTCTTTGTTTAGAATATCCTTCCTACGATAGGGTTTTAAGATATTATATTCAAAAGATACGATATGAAAACAGCTGTTATCCATTTATTTTCAGCATTTGCATGATAGTAAAGGATGAGGAGAAAAACCTGGATAGATGCTTATCCAGCTTAAAACCCCTTTTATGCTTACCCACTGAAATAATAATAGTAGATACTGGCTCAGCCGATAAAACTGTTGAAATTGCTAAGGGGCACACTCAAAATATTTACTTCAATAAATGGCAGGGCAGCTTTTCAGATGCTAGAAACTACAGCCTCTCCCTTGGGGAAGGAGAATATGTATTTTTACTAGATGCTGATGAAAAAATAGAAGAGGCTGAGATTGAAAAAATAGTAGATGAATTTAAAACAGCAGGCTACAAATTAAATAATACCTATACATTAAAAGTAAAAAACTATACAGATACACTTCTAAAGTAATATTCAATAATCACCCAACCACGAATTTTTAAGAACAGCCCTGAGTTCTATTATTCAGGTAAGGTTCATAACCAGCCTGTGTTTAAATTACCTACAAAGCATCTTCCTGTTTACATTACTCATT
>JBEQBT010000129.1:0-9266 GCA_041639705.1 Clostridiaceae bacterium
AGCAGAGGATAAGTTAAAAAGTAATGGCAAGCCTCTGTGCATGCCCTGGCATAACGGCTATGATGAAACAGAGGATAAATTCAAAGAGGAATGCGGAGTTTTTGGCATTATTTCAAAGGGGAATCATGATGTATCCTCTATAACCTATTATGGGCTTTATGCACTTCAGCATAGGGGACAGGAAAGTGCAGGGATAGTTGTCTCAGATGGTAAGGAGTTAAATGGTCATAAGGATATGGGGCTCGTTAGCGATGTATTTAATAGGGAAATACTTCAAAACCTAAATGGGATTTCTGCTATAGGACATGTAAGATACTCTACAACAGGAGAAAGTAATGTAAGCAATGCACAGCCTATTCTTAGCAAATTCAAATTAGGGTCCATTGCAATAGCTCATAATGGAAATCTTGTTAATTCAGAAGTAATAAGGGAACTACTTGAAGATGGAGGGGTAATATTTCAGACTACAATAGACTCTGAGGTGATTTTAAACTTAATTGCCAGGGGAGCAAAAAAAGGAATTGAAAGAGCAGTTGTTGATGCCATACAAGCAATTAAGGGCTCCTATGCAATAGTGCTGCTAACAAACGATAAACTAATTGGAGTTAGAGACCCTAATGGGCTCAGACCACTTTGCATAGGCAAATTGGATGAGAGCTATATACTGTGCTCTGAAAGCTGTGCACTAGATTCTGTTGGAGCCGATTTTGTTAGGGATGTGCAGCCTGGAGAAATTGTAATAATAGATGAAGATGGAATAAAATCCATTAACTTTGCTGAAAAAACAAAATGCGAAACCTGCTCCTTTGAGTATATATACTTTGCAAGGCCTGACAGTGTAATTGATGGAATTAATGTATATTCTTCGAGGGTTGCTGCAGGTGAGATATTGTATGAGGAATGCCCTGTGGAGGCTGATGTGGTTATAGGTGTCCCAGACTCAGGAATTTCTGCAGCTGTAGGTTTTGCAAAGGCTTCAGGAATTCCATATGGAATAGGTCTAATAAAAAATAAGTATGTTGGAAGAACTTTTATTGCACCATCCCAGGAAATGAGGGAAAAAGCAGTAAAGGTTAAGCTCAATGCTTTAAAAGTAAACATAGAAGGGAAAAGAGTCGTATTAATTGATGACTCAATTGTAAGAGGAACCACAAGTAGAAGATTAGTGGAAATGCTAAGAGAGGCAGGAGCCAAGGAAGTTCACCTTAGGGTGGCATCTCCAATGGTTACAGATCCTTGTTATTTTGGAATAGATACTGCACATAGAAAGGAGCTCTTAGGGTCCTTGGTCCAAGTTGAAAAGATAAGGGAGCAAATTAGCTCAGACAGTCTCGGGTATATAAGTATTGGGGGGCTTTTAAAAGCACTTGGAGAGGAACATGGATTTTGTCTAGGATGCTTCAATGGTATTTATCCAATTTCTGCACCTAGAGAAAAAGATAAAAATAGTCTGGAGGTGGTAGTAAAATGATTACCTATAAGGACTCTGGTGTAAATATTGAAGAGGGTTATAAAACTGTTGATTTGATAAAAAAGCATACAGCTAAGACAATGATTCCCGGGGTTTTAAATGGAATTGGTAGTTTTGCCGGTATGTTTGAACTAGGAAATTATAAAAATCCTGTACTGGTTTCTGGAACTGATGGAGTTGGTACAAAGCTTGAAATTGCATTTAAAATGAAAAAGTATGACACAGTTGGAATCGATTGCGTTGCAATGTGTGTTAATGATATTTTATGTCATGGAGCAAAGCCACTATTTTTCCTTGATTATTTAGCATGTGGAAAGCTTGAAGCAGAGGTTGCTGCAGATATTGTTAAGGGAGTAGCCCATGGATGCATTCAAGCAGGCTGCGCACTGATTGGCGGAGAAACTGCAGAAATGCCTGGCTTTTATAGTGATGGAGAATATGATATTGCAGGCTTTTGCGTAGGAATTGTGGAAAAGGATAAAATAATTGATGGTGGTAATATAAAACCTGGAGATATATTAATAGGTATTGAATCATCAGGAATTCATAGTAATGGATATTCACTTGTAAGAAGTCTTATTAAGGATTTAAATGTGGATTTCAATGGAAAGAAAATAGGAAATGTGCTTCTGAATCCAACTAAGATTTATGTGAAAACAATCCAAAAGCTTATGGAAAACTTTGATATTAAAGGTATGGCTCATATAACAGGTGGAGGCTTTTATGAAAATATTCCAAGAATGTTTAAGGGAGATTTTACAGCTGTAATTGATAAAAAAAGTTTTAATGTTCATGAAATCTTTAAGCATATTATGTCACTTGGAGTAGATGAGGAACATATGTTTAATACCTATAACATGGGTGTAGGCTATGTATTATGTGTTAAGCTTGAGGATGGGTACAAGGTTATAAGAACAATTGAAGATATGGGAGATAGAGCATATAAAATTGGATATGTTGAAGATGGGAGCAGGGGAGTATGTATAAAATAGCTGTTCTTACATCAGGCAGTGGAAGCAATCTTCAAGCAATTATTGACAATATAAAAAGTGGATATTTAAATTGCAGCATAGAAATAGTTATAAGTGATAGACAAGACTGTTATTCAATTGAAAGAGCGAAAAATAATAATATTAAAACACATATAATTGATAAAAAGTCATTTGGAGAATCACTTTCTGATGAGATATTAGAGCTTTTATGTGGAAAGGTTGATCTGATTGTATTAGCTGGATTTCTATCAATTTTAAAGGGAAATATTCTAAAGGAATTTAAATATAGGATTATAAATATTCATCCCTCATTAATCCCCGCATTTTGTGGGAATGGAATGCATGGAATTAATGTTCATAAAAGTGCAATAGAATACGGGGTGAAGTTTTCAGGGTGTACTGTACACTTTGTAGATGAGGGTTGTGATACTGGAGCTATTATTGTGCAAAGAGTTGTGGAGGTCAGGGATGATGATACTCCAGATAGTCTTCAAAAGAGGATTTTATTAGAAGAGCATAAAGCGCTACCCAAAGCAATTAAATACCTGGAAAGTGGTAATATAAGAATTGAAGGAAGAAGGGTAACAGGAGGAGCAGAAAATGATTAAAAGAGCATTAATTAGTGTTTATGATAAAAGTGGTATATTGGAAATGGCTACATTTCTTACTGCTAATGAGACTGAAATAATATCTACAGGTGGAACCTATAAATATTTAACGGATAATCATATTAATGTTACAGAGGTTTCAGAGGTTACAGGCTTTGATGAGATATTGGATGGCAGGGTAAAGACACTGCATCCCAGTATTCATGGTGGAATTTTGGCCATAAGAGATAATGTGGAACATATGAATGTAATTTCCCAAAAGGGTATTATACCAATAGACATGGTGATTGTAAATCTTTATCCTTTTTTCAATAAAGTCAATGAAGACATATCCTTTGAAGAAAAAATAGAATTTATTGATATAGGTGGTCCTGCAATGCTTAGGTCCTCTGGAAAGAATTTCAAAGATGTGATTGCTGTTGTTGATGTTAATGATTATAGGATGATTATGGATATGATTGAAGAAAACAATGATGTGGATTTTGAGACAAGAAAGCAGTTAGCTGGAAAGGTATTTAATTTAACTTCGGCATATGACGCAGCCATAAGCAATTTTCTGATAAGTGAGAACTCATATCCTGAATATTTTACTAATTCATATGCTAAGAAAATGGATTTACGATATGGTGAAAATCCACATCAAAGTGCAGCATATTATGTAGATACATCGGGTAAAGGTGCAATGAAGGATTTTGAGCAGTTAAATGGAAAAGAACTATCCTATAATAATATAAAGGACATGGACATTGCATGGAAGGTAGTGTGTGAGTTTGAGGAAACAGTCTGTTGTGCACTAAAGCATAATTCTCCATGTGGAGTTGCAATAGGTGGGAGTGCTGCTGAAGCATATACTAAGGCATATAATTGTGACCCTGTTTCCATATTTGGAGGTATTGTTGGGATTAATAAAAGAGTTGATAAACAGGCTGCAGAGGAATTAGTAAAGATTTTTCTAGAGGTAATTATAGCTCCAGAATATGATGAGGATGCACTTGAAATATTGCGTTCTAAGAAAAACTTGAGAGTTATAAAATGTACTACTCTAGCATGCAATAATATTGAAACTGTTTCTATAGATGGTGGTATTCTTGTACAGAGTAGGGATAGTAAATTAATTGATGAAATAAAGACTGTAACAGAAGTAAAACCTACTGATGAAGAAACTAATAATATGATTTTCGGTATGAAGGTTGTTAAATATGTAAAGTCCAATGCAATAGTGGTTGTTAGGGATAGAATGGCTGTAGGAATTGACGGAGGTCAGGTTAATAGAATATGGGCTGCCACTCATGCACTAGACAGAGCACGGGGAGGAACAGTACTTGTATCAGACGCCTTCTTCCCATTTGGTGATGTTGTAGAAGAGGCAAACAAGTATGAAATTAAGGCTATTATGCAGCCTGGTGGTTCAATTAGGGATCAGGAATCAATTGATGCATGTAACAAGCATGGCATATCAATGGTTTTTACAGGAGTAAGGCATTTTAAACACTAATGGTGGTGATTATATGAAGGTACTGATAATAGGAAGTGGTGGAAGAGAGCATGCAATAGCCTGGAAGATTGCACAAAGTCCATTGGTAGATAGTATTTATTGTGCTCCAGGAAATGGTGGAACATATTTTGAAAATAAATGTGAGAATATAAATTTTAATACCATAAATGAGATATTAGAATTTGCAATAGATAATAAAATAGACTTGACCATTGTAGGACCTGAAATACCACTCGTTAATGGAATTGTGGATAGGTTTAAGGAGGAAGGGCTAAGGATATTTGGACCTTCTAAACTAGCTGCAATGCTTGAAGGAAGCAAGAGCTATTCTAAAGGCTTTATGGAGAAATATGGAGTAAAAACAGCATGGTATAAGACCTTTGAAAATGCTGAAAATGCAGAAAAGTTTTTATCAGAGTGTAGCTATCCTGTGGTTATAAAGGCAGATGGGCTTGCAGCAGGCAAGGGTGTTGTTATTTGTATTTCTTTTAATGAAGCTAAACAAACAATCGAAGACTTTATGATTAAGGATATTTTTAAAGGTTCTGGTAAAAAGGTAATTGTTGAAGAGTTTCTTGAGGGTATTGAAGCCTCCATTTTATCTATTACCGATGGAGAAACAATAATCCCATTTGTTTCTGCTAAGGATCATAAACGCATCTATGATGGAAATGTTGGGCCTAATACTGGAGGAATGGGTGCAATTGCTCCTAATCCATTTGTTACAGAGGAGGTTATGGATTCTTTTGAAAAGGATATTATGCTTCCGACCCTAAGAGGTATTCAAAAAGAAAACTTGGATTATTTAGGTATTATTTTTTTCGGGATAATGATAACAGCAAAAGGAGTATATCTTCTTGAATATAATGTAAGAATGGGAGATCCTGAAACCCAGGCTGTTCTTCCACTTATGGAAAGTGATTTTATTGAATTGATTCTTGCAGCACTAGACAAAAAGCTTGATTCCTATAATATTAAATGGTTTAGTGCACATTCCTGCTGCGTGGTAGCAGCTTCAAAGGGATATCCAGGGAAGTATGAAACTGGATTTGATATTACGGGGATAAAGGATGTAAAGAATAAAATATTTGTTGCAGGAGCTAAAAATGAAAATGATAAACTGGTTACTTCTGGAGGAAGGGTTCTAGCTGCTTCCGCATTAGGAAAAACACTTGATGAGTCAATAACAAATGCTTACAAAGATATTGAGAGAATTGAATTTGATGGAATTTATTATAGGAAAGATATTGGAAAAATTTAAGGTCAGGACAATTGCCCTGACCTTAAATTTAGCCTACTTAGGCATTACTCCTTTTTTTTCTAAAAATCTAACAGATTCAAGTGGTGTACTTGGATCCTTTGGAACAGATGAAACCTCATAGGTTTCCATTAAATCTATTCTTCCCTTTGGACCTTCTGGCCATATCAAACCGTTGTTTAACCTTTCCATAATAGGGTAGTCCAGCTCATTAACCTGATCCACATCTATATTTTCCTCATCAAGCTGACTTAATTCAACATCATCTGTCCATTTTGCTTCAGGTTTTTTGATAATTGGTTTGTCCTTCATAAAATCACCTCAAAAAATATATTAAATGTAAAGAAATGTAAGACACTAAAGAAATTTCATTATAATATCATGTGTATTTGTGGTATAATTTATTCATGTGGAGGGATGTTTAATGAAAGCAGATGAAATCAACATTGATGTAGTAGCGATATTTAAAAGGACTTGTATTAGATACTGTGGAGGAAATAAGTAAAATGCCTAGGGAAACAGAGAAATATGTAAGCAAGGTTATGCAAAATTATAGCAATTATAAAAAACTATAATTACCCTATTAAGGTGGGATAAAAGTGAGTGGATATGGTGTTGTCTTAAGTGGTGGAGGAGCAAAGGGAGGATATGAGATTGGAGTATGGAAGGCTTTAAGGTCGCTTAACATACCAATTGAAGCAGTTACAGGAACATCTGTAGGTGCACTTAATGGTGCGATTATTGTTCAGGATGATTTCGAAACTGCAGTTAATTTGTGGACAAGCTTATCTATTGAAAGTGTTATAAATGTGGAAAGAGAAATAGCAGCAGTTGAAGAAAATAAAAAGAAATATATATCTTTACTTGATACAATAAAAAATTCTGTTTTAGCTGGTGGAATGGATGTTACACCATTAAAAAATCTTCTTTTAGAAATAATTGATGAAGATAAAATTAGAAATTCTATTATAGATTTTGGAATAGTAACCTTCTCTCTTACTGATCTTAAGCCTGTAAGAATATTTAAAAATGATATACCAAAAGGGCAAATGGTAGACTACCTACTTGCAAGTTCTTGTTTTCCAGCATTTAAAAAATATGAAATTGATAATAAGAAGTTTGTTGATGGAGGAGTATATGATAATATTCCAATATCACTTATGGTTAATAAGGGTATAAAAAATATTATTGCAGTAGATATTTCTGGACCTGGTATAACCAGGAAGGTTGATGCTAAAGATATTAATATTACATATATAAAAAATTCAGAAGATCTTGGAGGAGTATTGGATTTCAATGCTGAGCGATCTAAAAATAATATTGAGCTTGGGTATTTGGATACACTCAAGGTATTTAAAAAGCTAAAGGGATATAAATATTATCTGATACCAGATGAGGATTTTGAGAGTACTAGGAGTAATATAATTGGAGGTCTTGGAATAGATGATTTTAAAAAAATGTATCAATTCCTTGGAATGGATTGGATCGGAAAATCATCTAGGTCAAATAAGTTAATTATTGATAAAATAATGAGAACAATACAGCAATACGCAGATGGAAAGCTTAGTGGAAGCACAGTATTTGCTGCAATGGCAGAAATTGCGGCAGAACAGCTAAAAATAGAGAGGAAAAAAGTATATAAACTTAATGATCTTACAAAAGAAATAATTAAGCAATATGAAAGTATAAAGAATAGTAATGGTTTTAATGACTACATGAGGGGTGTAAAAAGGCTTATTTTGAGTCATAATCAACTTGAATTTGATAGAGAAGCAAAAATGACAATAATTGAAGGAAAATTCTTGCTTTCCTATGAACCCTATATAGGAGAAAATGATGATAAGTTAAAACGTTTTAGAAGGTTTATCGCAATGGCTTTTCCTAAGATTTCTATTGCAAATATGTTTATTTCTTTAATTTTGATGAAAAATCACAACGAGTCTGAATAATAACCAAAGTAGGGGCGAACAGTGTTCGCCCGTTTTTTCGCATCATCATATAGTGTATAACTTAAATTGTGGGTGTGTTACGGGCGAACGCTGTTCGTCACTCGTAGATGGCAAATATCACATTGGCTATATGAAATAAATAGGCAAGTATATATTTATGGAGGGTCTCTTTTAGTGTAATTTTTGCTGATTTAATGTATACTAAATAAAAAAAGCAGTTGGAGGAATTCAAATGGGTACTGAAAGACTTGATAAGGTGCTTTCCAATATGGGATATGGCACAAGAAAGGAAGTTAAAGCACTTGTAAAAAGTGGGGAAGTCTCCGTAAATGGAGTTAAGGTAAAGGACTCTGCACAACATGTTATACCAGAAGCAGATGATATATATATTTCAGGTGAGAAGCTTTTATTTAGGAGGTTTGTTTATATTATGCTAAATAAACCTCAGGGAATTATATCTGCCACCGAGGATAATTATGATGAAACAGTGATTGATTTACTACCTGAGGAATTAAAAATATTTGAGCCAGCACCTGTTGGAAGGCTTGATAAGGATACTGTCGGATTACTTCTTATTACAAACGACGGTGAGTTGAATCACCAGCTTTTATCCCCAAAAAGGCATGTACCTAAGAAATACTATGCAAAAATACAGGGTAATGTAGTAGAAGAGGATATAATTAAGTTTAGGTCAGGTGTTGTTCTTGAGGATGGCTATAAAACAATGCCGGCAGAATTGTATATAATTAATTCCAATGAAATCTCAGAAATAGAGGTTATATTGTATGAGGGAAAATTTCATCAGGTAAAGAGAATGTTTGAAGCTGTTGATAAAGAGGTTATGTTTTTAAAAAGACTTGAAATGGGTCCATTAAAGCTTGATGAAAATTTAAAGACAGGAGAGTATAGAGAACTTACAGAGGAAGAAATAGAAATGCTTAAAGCTGCAGTAAGAGGATAAAAGAGTACTCAGATATTTTTCATCTGAGTACTATTTTATCCTCCTCAAGTTCAACCATATCTCCTGACTTAAATTTTATAGGGAGAAATAGTGAACTAATTACAATAACCTTATTTTCTTCAGTAAGTATAGTTGTTGCTTCCTCGCCGATATTAGTGATTCTTCCATACATAATAAATACCTCATATCTGTGAATTTAAAAGGAGTAGTTATTGAGCCTCTCATAATTATATTATTTACATAAACTAAAAAAATATTTTCACTGCAATGTAAAATATATGTTATAATATTATGGAAAAGTGAATATTTACAAGATTGGAAATAAATAAAATCACATTGGGGTGGTAGTATGGATAATTTCATTTCAAAGATTAAAAACGAGGACATAGATTATTTGTTTGAAGCTATTTTGACTATAAAAAATGTGGATGAATGCTATAAGTTTTTTGAAGATTTATGTACTATAAATGAAATACAATCAATGGCACAGAGAATGCAAGTTGCAAAGATGTTAAAAAAGAGAAAGACCTAT
>JBEQBT010000130.1:0-9113 GCA_041639705.1 Clostridiaceae bacterium
ACAAGTATTAATATTGCAAATGCAACAGCATCCTTATACATTGAGCCTCCAGAAGCACTTACTATTGTTTCTGTCATCCCGAGGAAAAAGCCTCCGAACATTGCACCTGGTATTATTCCAATTCCTCCAATAACTGCAGCTATAAATGCCTTTAAGCCTGGAATAACTCCCATAAGAGGGTTAATAGTATTATAATAAACACCTACAAGCACCCCTCCAGCTCCAGCAAGTGCTGAACCGATTGCAAAGGTATAGGATATGGTTTTGTTCACATTAATGCCCATGAGTTGTGCAGCATCACTGTCCTGAGAAACTGCTCTCATAGCTTTTCCTACCTTTGTTTTGTGTATTATATATTGCAGTATAACCATTAACACAATTGTAGTAACTATTATATAGATATCTCTAACGTTTAAAACAACTCCATTGTTGAATAATTTAATGCTTTTATCAGGTAATACTCTTGGAAAAGATCGTATCTCTGGTCCGGCAAAATACATAGTACCATATTCTAAAAAAAGTGAAACGCTGATTGCAGTAATCAGAGCTGCAATTCTTGATGAATTTCTTATAGGTTTATATGCAATTTTTTCAATTCCAACTCCAATTAATGCACAAACAACCATGGCTATAAGCAAAGAGGGCAAAAATCCTAAACGGAGATTTGTAGTCAATATAAAACCAACATATGCGCCAAGCATATAAACATCTCCATGGGCAAAGTTTATTAAATTAATAATTCCGTATACCATGGTGTATCCAAGAGCCAGTAATCCATACACGCTTCCTAATGAGATTCCGTTAATAACCTGCTGCATAAGCTGTTCCATAGCATATCACTTCCTTTATAATTAACGAATGTATTCGGAAAAACATTCCAAATACATTCGTTATATATTTTTAATTTTTTAAAGCTTATGGTTCTACTTTTCTTAAGAAGGTTTGCTCACCATTCTTCATTTCAATTATTGTTATTGATTTAACTGCATTGTGGTTCTCATCTACTGAGAAGGTTCCTGTTATACCAGAAAAGTCCTTTGTTGATGCCAATGCATCCTTTAGCTTAACAGAGTCTGCCACGCCGGCTCTAGTTAGAGCGTCTTTGAGGAAATATGCAAGGTCATATCCTAATGCATTAAAAGCATTTGGAACTTTTTTATATTCTGTATTAAATGCTTCCTTGAATTTTACCACCTCTGGGGTAGTATCCCCTGATGAATAGTGATTTGTAAAGAAAACCTTATTTAATGCAGCATTACCTGCAAGTTCTGCAAGTATAGGTGAATCATATCCGTCCCCTCCAAGAACTGGAAGATTAAGTCCAAGCTCCCTGGCTTGTTTTACTATTAATCCAACTTCTGTATAGTAACCTGGTAAGAACAATACGTCAGGATTTTTAGTTTTTATAGATGTTAAAACAGCTCTAAAATCAGTTTCATCTTGTTGATAAGCTTCTTCAGTTGCAACCTTACCACCAAGCTCTGCATATCTTTCCTTGAACTTCTTTGCAAGACCCTTGCTGTAATCACTTGTTGAGTCAACAAGTATTGCTGCATTCTTACCAGCTAAATCGTTGTATGCGAAGTTTGCCATTATAACTCCCTGGAAGGAATCACTGAAGGAAGTTCTAAACATATATTCTCTTACCTTGCCATTTGAATCTACAGTTACATCATCAGCAGTTGCAGAGGCTGAAATTAGTGGAACCTTATTTTGACCCGCTACAGGAGCTGCAGACTTTGTATTTCCTGAAGTAGCAGCTCCAAGTATTGCAACTACCTTATCAACTGTTGCAAGTTTCATTGCTGCATTTGCAGCCTCTGTATTGTCTGACTTATTGTCAACCTTTACTAGTTCGATTTGTTTTCCAAGTACTCCACCCTTATCATTTATTTCTTTCACGGCAAGTTCTATTCCTTCTGTTAATCCTTGACCGTACGTTGCAACTTTACCTGAAAGCTCATAGTCAAGTCCAACCTTAATTGTACTTGCATCATTTTTACTTGAGGTTGTTGCTTTTGAAGCACATCCTGTAAATAGGGAAGCAACTATTGATAATGACATTAATAATGCTAAAACTTTTTTCATAATTTACACCCTTTCTTTTTCAAATATTTTTTTGGTTTACTATTTTGAAGTATAATACCATCTTCATCCTGTAGAGATGAAATCCCCACATGCATCGCCTCCTATCTGGAGATAAACAATACGTAAACTTAATTTATATAGTGGAAAAATAAGCAATCATCACCCTTTTTTTACGCTACATAAATTTTAGTTGAAGTTTGTTTATCTAAAATAATGTATAAAAAAAGCCCCTATGTGTATAACTATACATATAGAGGCGCCATTAACGCTGTACCACTCTATTTTAGTATTACCTAAGGCAATACTCTCATAAGGTTCTATCAAACCTCGGGTTTTTAACGGACCCACCGGTATAGCTTACATTGCTTAGTTCAGCTATACAACTCAGAAGTGATCATTACTATCAAACCAATATCGGATTTCACCTAGACCGACTCTCTGCCACTGATTTTCTGATAGCTTTGTCTTCATCATTGTTTTTGTAAAGTGTTATTATTTATGGTTTTGAAATAATTCGATATAGTATTATAACTCTTCAAAACAATTATATTGTTTATAACTTTATCACCATAAAGTGTTAAAGTCAATAGGAAATTTAAAAAAATATAATTATTTTTTAATGCATAATTATAATAAATGATTCAAAATACTAATTGCGTAATATTTACATTTTTTTATTGGCTATTAGTCGTAACTGATTGCTTTACTCCGATAAAAATAGTAGTGGCTGATGCCCACATCAGCTGGGGTATTTTTGGTTTAAATGATTTCATATCTGATGTAGATATCGTAATAAACCATAATACCCTGTCGATGTGGGCATCGACCACTACTATAATACAAATCAATAGGGTAAATCTATTTTATCCAAAATGCCTGATAAATAGGCTATGGTTACCCCATAATTTGTCATCGGAACATTGGCGGCTTTAGCCCTTTCAATACGGGACATCATATATTTCCTGTTGAACATACAAGCACCGCAGTGAATTATTAGGTCATACCCCGAAATATCCTCTGGAAAATCAGTGCCACTTACAATTTCAACTGTTAATCCTGAACCTACCCTCTGTTTTAAAAACCGAGGTATTTTTTCCCTGCCTATATCCTCGGTTAGTGGAGCATGTGTACAAGCTTCTGTAATCAAAACCCTTGAAGCCTCTGTTAAGCTTGATATAGCTTCGGCGCTTTTCATAAAATAGTTTAGATCCCCCTTATTACCTGCCATTAAAACAGAAAAGGATGTAAGCATACTATCCCTTGGCTTTTTGTCATAAACTGTCTTGAATACCTGGGAGTCGGTAATAATAAGCTTCGGTGGATTTTTTAATGACCCAAGGGCAGAATCAAGCATATCTGTTGTTATGCTAATAGCGATACATTTTTTATCAAGCAGTTCACGGATAACCTGGACCTGGGGTAGAATGAGTCTGCCCTTTGGTGCCTGAATATCCTGTGGCATAACAAGCAGCACCACATCACCAGCCTTTGCTAAATTGGCTGTTATACTCTTGCTTTCAAAATCCTCAGGAAGTGAGCGAATCAACTCTTCCCTTATTGCATCAATTCCGTATTTATTTAATGCACTGACTAATATTGGTGACAATTTGCATTTTCCTTCAATAGATTTTCTGATTTCATCAGTGTTTGAAATACTATCAGTTTTATTTATTATAGTTATTACTGGTATGTGTTTTTCCTTTAATTTTTCAACCCAGCTTAATTCCTCATCTGAAACCTCTTCGCAAAAGAGCACAAGTGCTATTTCAGTTTTCTCTATTGCTTTTATTGTTTGGGAAATACGCAGCATGCCTATTTCACCAACATCATCAAAACCAGGAGTATCAATGAAAACGCAGGGCCCAATACCATGGATTTCCATTGACTTGTAAACAGGGTCAGTTGTGGTGCCGGCAATATCTGAAACAAGAGCAATGGCTTGATTTGTTAATGCATTTATGAGTGAAGATTTTCCGGTGTTTCTTTTACCGAAAATACCTATATGCAGCCGGTTAGAACGTGGTGTGTCCTGTAAACTCATATTATTACTCCCTTCAATCTTATAACATCAGAACCTAAAGTCTCTTTTACCACTGGCTATTTCATTAAGATACTTAATAGCGGTATTTTTAACCTTTTCATTTGGGATATTGTTCAGCTCTATTTTAATCAGTTTTTCTCCTTTTTCCTTTGTATGTGAAGAAGCATAATCCTCTAAATATTCCTTCAATGTAAGTAATGCATTTGGTTGACAACAGTTGGCGATTTGGCCAGATTTAACAAGTTGCATAAAGCGGTCGCCAGTCCTACCCTCACGGTAGCAAGCTGTACAGAAGCTTGGAATAAACCCAAGCTCAATGAGCCAGTTTACAACCTGATCCAAAGTACGTTTGTCCTCAACGTCAAATTGAGCTGAATTTTCATCCTCTGGTTCTTGCTCATCATAACCGCCCACACTTGTTTTGGAACCACCACTAACCTGAGATATACCAAGTTGTAGGGCTCTTTCACGAGTCTTTTGTGATTCTCTTGTTGATATAATCATTCCAGTATATGGAACAGCAATTCTAAGTATTGCAATTATTTTTTCAAACATTTCATCTGAAATGGCATTGGAAAAATCATCAGGATCAATATCGTCAGCAGGTCTAATACGAGGTACACTAATGGTATGGGGTCCAACTCCCATTGCAGCCTCTAGATGCTCTGCGTGCATTAGAATACCAACAAAATCATATCGATAAAGATTAAGTCCAAACAATACACCAATTCCTACGTCGTCTATGCCACCCTCCATTGCTCTATCCATTGCTTCTGTGTGATAAGCATAATTGTGTTTTGGGCCGGTTGGGTGAAGTTCCTCATAAATTTTTTTATTATAGGTTTCTTGAAACAGTATATAAGTACCAATACCTGCATCCTTTAGTTTTTTGTAATTTTCAACAGTAGTAGCAGCAATGTTAACATTAACACGACGAATCGCACCGTTCTTGTGTTTAATAGAATATATGGTTTTAATGCTTTCAAGCACATATTCGATTGGATTATTTATTGGATCCTCCCCAGTTTCAAGAGCCAGGCGTTTATGCCCCATATCCTGCAGTGCTATTACTTCCCTGGCAATATCCTCCTGGGAAAGCTTTTTACGGGATATATGTTTGTTCTGCTGATGATATGGGCAGTAAACACATCCGTTTACGCAATAATTGGAGAGATAAAGTGGAGCAAACATAACTATTCTGTTCCCATAAAATTTCTGCTTTATTTCCCTTGCTAGCTTATACATTTTCTCATTTTCATCCTCAAGCTGGCATTCAAGAAGTAATGCTGCCTCACGATGGGAGATTCCTTTAAAGTTTTTTGCTTTTTCAATAATACTTTCTATCAGTTCACGGTTATTCCTGTTTTTCTCAGCAAAATCTAGTGTGCTAATTATTTCACTATCATTTATAAAGTCTTCTGCTTTTTTTGATTTTACGTCATACATAATAACAGCTCCTTTTTTATCAATTTCTAAGACTCCACCTTCTATAAGGTGGAGTTTCTACTTTTTGCCTCAGGTGGGGTAGAGTCCCCACCTGAAGTCTCGATGTTCAGCTTTAGCTAAACGAGTTCACTTAGATTTAAGAGGTTTAAAATCTCCTCTGTCAACAACAATCTCATACCCTATGTTTTTCATACGATTTTCCAGACAGAATCTGCATTCTGCTGCTTCCTCCCCAGTACATATTTTATCATCATAGAGTTCATATTTTTTACGAACTCCTATAGGAGAAAGATTAGGCATAACTACATTTGCGCCTGCAAGAATTCCTTTTTCACGGCCTTGAGGATGAATTGTTCCCAGGGCAGTTGTTGCAGGAATAAGTGCATTAGGTATCATTAAGCGCAAAATACCAATAAGAAAAAGTGTAAGCTCAAGGCTGCCTTTGACCTTATCTGCAAAGGGTGTGTCGTGATGTGGAATAAATGGTCCGATTCCAATCATTTGAGGAGATAATTCCTTTATAAATAGTAAATCCTCTGCAAGATTTTCAAATGTTTGAAAGGGTGAACCTACCATAAAGCCTGATCCTACCTGATATCCTATTTTTTTAAGTGTCCAAAGACAATCCTTGCGGTTTTTAAGTGAAAGTGACTTTGGATGGAGTAGTGTGTAATGCTCAGAATTGGCAGTTTCGTGTCGAAGTAAATATCTCTCTGCACCGGCATTATAATATGCCCTGTAGGACTCCTCACTTTTTTCGCCAATGGATAGGGTTACTGCACAATCAGGATAATTTGTTTTAATATTTGAAATTATATCCACCAAATCAGAATCACTGTAATTATTATCCTCTCCTCCCTGGAGTACAAAGGTGCGAAAGCCCAGGGAATATCCATTTTTACAGCAGTTTAGAATATCATTGGAGCTTAGCCTATATCGCTCAACATTAGAGTTTCCTGCCCTAATACCACAGTAGTAGCAGTTATTTTTACAATAGTTTGAAAACTCTATTAGTCCCCTTGTATAAATTCTATTTCCAAAATATTTGTTTGAAATATTTCTTGCCCTTTCAAATAAGTATTCGGAAAGCTCAGGTGAATAATTGGATAGCAGTAATACAAATTCATTTTTATCAAGTAATCCTGTTGCTTCTAGTTTGTTTATTAGTTTTTTCATAGCATCTCCTTTATATATCTGAAGATATTTTTGAATAAATTGTTTTTGTTGTTATATGGGGAAGCATACCCAGTTTTCCAGAAAGTGCACTTATAGTATCGTTTGGTGCATCTAGTACAATACTAATAATTGATACACTTTTCTTTTGATAGGGAAGTCCCATTCTCCCAATGATGTACTGGGAATATTCACTAAGGATATTGTTGAGCTTTTCGATAGATTCCTTGCTTTCTACGATAATACCGATTAAAGCAATTCTCGTTTCCATATCACATATTCCTTTCCTAATTTTTTGAAGTATAAAAATTTTAAATTTTGTCTTTGTAGTAGCAAACACTGCTCACCTCAACAGGTTGAAGTTATCAATTTCAATATATTATAGAAATTTAACAAAAAACAAAAAATCCTTGTGCTATATAAAGGCACAAGGATAGTACATTACTGATGTCAATGAATACACTGCTGTTTGATATATACTATTCTCTCGCCTTTTTGATTGGGGCGAACCCTCACAATTAGCACGATTACTTTTATTGTTTGTTTACCGTAAGAAAGACCATAAAAATCAATCTCAACAGCTTACTAATGTAAGTATATGTTATTAAAATGACTTTGTCAATAATTTATCAAAGACCAAAAATGACAGCCACCTGAGAAGAGATTTTACTATAAATAAAAAAAGTTAACCCTTTAGATTGCAGAAAATTTGTGATTTCTCTTCTCAGGTGGCAGTTACACTACTATTTTTACTTGTTCCTTTTAAACTTAATTTATATCCTAAATTCATAGCAAAATTATAAAACAAGTTCGTGTTAGAAACCTTAAGCCTTTTAATGATGGATTTAAAGGAATAGAACTCTCTTCTAAACCACATATATCCCTCAGACAATTCCTCCCAGGTCATATTTTTAGGAGTATATGAAACTCTTGTTTTGCTGTTATAGTAGGTCCAATCCTTTGAAATTGATCTGCCCTCATCTTTATATTGCTTGTATATAGGGGTTCCAGGTAGGGGAGTCAGTATACTTACTGTAGCACCATCTATTCCAAGTGAATTACATGCATCTAATGTAAGCTTAAATACATCTCTTTTATCCGTGTCAAATCCGAATATAATGCCAGCTTGCACTGATATTCCATGTTTATGAATTAGGTTAATCAAGATTTCATATTTTTTAACATTGTTTATACCTTTATTAACACTTAAAAGACTTTCTTCAGAGAAAGACTCAATTCCAACAAAGAAGTAAATACATCCAGATTCTCTAGCTAAACTTAAAAGCTCTTCATCATTACATCTGTCCAGGGTTACCTGTGCTGCCCATCTTTTGTTTAAAGGCTTCAGCCTTTTAATAAGTGCCTTTGCATAGTTAATATCACCAAAGAAATTATCATCCCAGAAAACAAAATATTTGCTTTTTATTTTCAAAATATCAGCAATTACCTCATCAATAGGGCGAGTTCTATATGAATCATGGTATATTTGCTTTAGGTTGCAGTAACTGCACCTAAATGGACAGCCTCTTGAGGCTATAACTGCTCCTCTAGTAAAAATCCTTCTGTGTATTAGATCTCTTCTTGGTGCTGGAATACCTGATAGCGTAGGAACCTCATCACAGGTATAAACATTTTGAGTGCAGTCATTATAAAAATCATCTAAAAACCTTGGCCAGGTTAGTTCTGCTTCCCCAATAATTATAAAATCACAATGACTTATTGCCTCGTTAGGAATAAGGGTTGCATGGGGTCCACCCATTACAACCCTGGAGCCTTTTTCTCGATACTTATCTGAAATTTCATAGCAATGTACTGCATTAGGTGTATTAACAGTAATTGCAACTAAGTGAAATTTCACATCATAGGGTATTTTTTGATTATATTCATCTATTAAGGTAATGGAATATTTGCCCTCATCTATAAAAGCAGCAAGATAGGGCATTATAATTTGAATGAAATTATTAAACTGCTTTTTTCTAAAAGCATTTATTTCCTTATTTTCAGGTGTAATAAGTAATATACTTTTTTTCATTTTGCCCTCCATAATACTTTTAATGCAATTCCAAGGACAGCTTCCTTAGAAGAATATATTTCACTTGAAAGCATCCATACAGCGCTCTTTACTTACACGATATTACTTCTCACTTAAAACTTTTTTTGCTCTGAATTTGGAGTAATTGAATTCGAACCATTTAGTATCCTTATTTAGGGCTTTCTTTTTAATTGTAGAATAATCAAGTATTTTATTACTTATTGAAGCATTACTTGTATTGTCCTGTGCAAATTTGATTACTTGAGGGACTACGTCATAGGATAAAGAAGAGAAAAAATTGACATCAATCTTTCCTGTGACATTGTATCTTTC